>NZ_SGTV01000012.1:0-105994 GCF_005435035.1 Halorubrum sp. SD690R
TGGAGCAGGCCGCTCGGACCTACGGCTTCCTCCGGTCACTGAACCTTACTGGGGCACCGATCCACAGTCTCGTGGACTGTATCGCTGTCAATGTATTCCGCTAGTTCCGCCAGTCTACCGAAGAGCGAGACCCGGAGACCGGGGAAGTGGTCAGCAGTCGGTCCGGGCGACGGTCTGACGTCGCCGGCGCACCGATCGCTACCGCAACAACGCTGATCTGGGCGTACGAATCCGGAGAGGTGTCTCTCTCCGGGATATTCGAAGTGGACGGAACGATTCCCGCTTCTCCCGGCGTTACGAACGGACAAGTTATCGTCCCGACCCGAGGGACTGTCTACGGGCTCGGAAACGGGAACGAACCGCCCAGCGCCGACTTCAACTACGCTCCGTCGCCCGCGGAAGCGAACGCCACCCTCACGTTCAACGGCGAACCGTCCACCGACGGTGACGGAGAGATCGCCGAGTATCGTTGGCGATTCGGACCGGACGGGACCACCGCGACCGGGTCGACGGTCGAGTACGCGTTCGAAGAGCCCGGAGAGTATCCCGTTACGCTCGAAGTGATAGATGATGAGGGAGCTACTGACACCCGGACGGAGCGTGTCGAGATTACCGAAGCAACGACACAGACCAACGCGACCGAGACCACGAACACCACCGAAGGGAGTGGCTCGGAAGGCCCCGGCCCGGAGCAAAGCGTCGGCGACGGCAGTTCCTCTTCCGACCAGTTCAGCGCTCTCCCGTTCGCCGGGATACTCGCCGTCGTCAGTGGATTCGGATACGCTGCCTATCGACGGTCGCGAGACGACGAAGAGTAATCACCAGATCGCAGCCCTCTCCGCGGTCGGTATAGACACCGCATTCCCGGGGAAGACACGGTCGCGGCGTTCCGTCCCAGTCGACGCCCGGCGTGCCGCGTTGGTCGCGATCTCAAAGACTTAAGTGAGTCTCCAAACAAGGGACGAATGTGAAGCACGCACCGGTAGTGTAGTGGTATCACGCAACCTTGCCATGGTTGCAACCCGAGTTCAAATCTCGGCCGGTGCACTTCCTGCGATCGTGCCCCGGCCGGGACTCCCGCTCGCTTCACTCGCGGGAGTCCCGGCCGGTGTATTTTCTGAGCGAAGCGAGGAAATCACCGAGAGTGATTTGAACGCTATCAGTTGCGGCTCAACTCTCTCAGAGCCGGCCGGCGCGGTTCACGTGCGAAAAACCGGAACGGGTCTCCGTCGAGGTTCCTACTGGTTCAGCACGCTCGACCACTGGCTGGTGTACGTCGCCTGGTTCGGCTCGAACGAGACGCGCTCGGTAATCGTCCCGTCGCGCTCCTCGAAGGCGTTCACGTACGACTCCTCCAGCGACTGGCCGTAGGCGTCGTTGAGGTACAGCGTCCCCGAACTCGCCGCGCCGACCGTGTCGCTGACGGCGAGGTCGGCCATCGCTGGCCCCTGAAGCAGGTCGGAGGGCGCGGTCCGGAAGATGTAGTCGTTGTCCTCCAGATCGGTCACGTTCGGGTCGGTCGAGGACGGCGAGATGCCGACGACGCCGTTCGGGATGAACACCTGGTCCGAGACCTGGAGGTTAACGTTCGACGACGCCGGGCCCACGACGGCGCCGTAGCCCGCGTTGACGATGGCGTTCGCGCCCGAGATACCGGCCTGCGGGTCCGTCTGCGTGTCCTCAACTCGGGTCTCGACGTCGACGTTGATCCCCGCGTCGTTGACCTGCGTCGCCGCGAGCAGGGCGCCGTCGCGGATCGGGACGCCGAGCGGACCGAGGTCACCCGTCTCCGGCATCAACACGCCGATTCGCGCGGTGAACGATTCGACGCCGACCGGGTCCGCGGCGGTCGCGTTCCGGTCCTCCTCGGAGAGTTCGTTGCCGAACTCGACGGTGTCGAGGGTGACGAGTTCGCCGTCTTGGAAGTCGACGATGTCGTACGCGGCGGTGGCGATGTCGCCGTTGACGTCGAAGTTGACGCCCGAGGACGCGCCCACGTAGTGGACCGGATCGCCGGCGGCGACCGTCTCGACGGCCTCGGGGAGGTCCGCGGGGCCGAACTCGTCGCCGCCGGGATTGGCGACGGTCCGGACGCGGTCGCGGATCGCCTCGCCGCTGTTCTCGCCCGCGGCGGTCGCCGCGAGGATCTCGACCGCCATCGCGTCGTACGCCTGCGCCGTGAACACGCCCGGCTCCTCGCCGTACTCCTCCTGATACGACTCGGTGAAGAACTCCGCGCCGGGACCGCCGGCCGAGGGCGCGGTGCCGATGACGTTGTTCATGTCGTTGTCGACCTCGCCGGGCAGGTCGCTGTCGATCAGCCCGTCGGGGACGATGATGTCGAGGTCGGGCGCGCTGTCGGCGAAGTCCGAGTAGAAGTCGCGGAACAGCTGGATACCGGACTGCGGGAACCCGACGACCATCACGGCGTCCGGGACGTTGCTCTGGTCGCCGCCGTCGGACCCGTCGGAGCCGTCGTCCCCGTCCATCCCGTCGCCGCCGTCGTCTCCGTCGGACCCGTCGCCGCTCTCCGTCGAGCAACCGGCGAGCCCCGCGATGCCGACCGCGCCGGCGCCCTTGAGTACGTCGCGTCGCTGGATTCTTCGCTTCATCCTGCGAGCGAATACCATGCGAGCCATTATAAGTGTATCCACGACCACAAATACCACACCCGCGAACTCCCCGAATTCAGACGGCTCCTCTCGCGGTCTGGGAGGCTTACGGTGCGTCTCGGGCCGGACCGGCGGCGACCGGAAACGCGGGTCGTTCCCGCTCGCTGATAGGTGGTCGGGGGCGCGTGACGGAACGCGAACGGGACGCCCCGTCGAACCGGGATCGGCCGCCGTGGCGACGGGGACTCGACCGCACCTCGCGGCCACCCGTCGGCTCAGTACCCCTGCGCGTTCCCGTCCTTCCGGGGTTCGGTGGCGGCCGAGAGGACCCCGTCGCGGTTGCGAGCGATCTGCGCGCCGCCGAACATGACCGGCGAGAGCGTCCGCACGTCGTGATCCTTCCGGACCAGTTTGGCTGCGGCGTCGTCGTCGAAGTGAGGTTCGAGCGCGAGTTCGCCGCCCTCGCGGTAGCGCCACCGCGGCTCGTCGAGCGCGCGCTGGAGGGGCATATCGTAGTCGACCAGATTCGAGATCACCTGGACGTGGCCCTGCGGCTGCATGTACCCGCCCATCACGCCGAACGCCGCCCAGTCGTCCTCGTCGAACCGGACCACGCCAGGGATGAGGGTGTGGAAGGGGCGCTTGCCTGGTTCGAGGCTGTTCGGGTGGTCCGGGTCGAGCGAGAACGAGGCCCCGCGGTTCTGGAGGGCGATACCGGTGTCCCCCGCGACGAGCCCGGAGCCGAAGCCGGCGAACCGCGAGTTGATGTAGGAGACGACGTTCCCGGCGTCGTCGGCGACCGTGAGCAGCACGGTGTCGGCGTCCTCCGCGTTCGCGTTCGGCACCCCGAAGGAGACGTCGTGCGAGGCGGTCTCGCCGACGCGGGCGGCGCGCTCGGCGGCCCAATCGGCCGACGCGAGCGGGGGGATCTCCTCGTACTCCGGGTCGGTGATGTAACGGTGGCCGTCGTGGAAGGCTCGCTTCAATGCCTCGGCGAAGTAGTGGACGCGCTCGGGGGAGTCGTAGTCGTGCTCGCCCGCGCCCAGTTCGGCGGCGACGTTGAGCGCCTCCAGCGCGATGAGCCCCTGATTGTTCGGCGGTAGCTCGTACACCTCGGCGCCGTTGTACGTCGTCGACACCGGCTCCGGCCACTCGACCTCGAACTCGGCGAGGTCGTCGACGGTCATGAACCCGCCCTGCGACTGGACCTCGTCGGCGATCGCCTCGGCGATCTCGCCCTCGTAGACGGCGTCCGCGCCCTCCTCTGCGATCGTCTCCATCGACTCGCCGAGCCGCGGGAGCGTCACCGTCTGGCCGACGGCCGGCGGCTCGCCGTCGAACAGGAACGCTTCGCGGGCATGGTCGTCGGTGAACAGCGCGTCGGCGCTCGCCCAGTAGGAGGCGATCACCTCGGACACCGGGTACCCCTCGGTCGCGTACCGGATCGCCGGTGCGAGCGCGTCGGCGAGCGTGAGCCGACCCAGCTTCTCGACGGTCGCCTCCCAGCCGCGGGCCGTCCCCGGGACGGTGACCGCGTGCGGCCCGTAGAACGGCATCTCGGCCTCGCCGGCGTCGTCGACCGCGTAGCCGCCGTCGTCCGGGTAGTAGGAGTCGGCGTCGTCGTCCTCGGCGAGCGCCGCCCGCACACTTTCGATCGTCGCGTCGGCGGGCGCGCCGCCGCAGGAGCGCATCGCGCCGACCTCGCCGTCGGCGGTCCGGTACAGCGCGAACACGTCGCCCCCGAGCCCGGTCGAGGTCGGCTCGACGACGTTGAGCGCGGCGGCGGTCGCGACCGCCGCGTCGAACGCGTTGCCCCCCTCGCGTAACACCTCGATCCCCGCCTGGCTCGCGAGCGGCTGGCTTGTCGCCACCACGCCGCGCTCGCCGTACACGGTCGACCGCCGCGAGGTGAATCGGTCTAAGTCCGGATCCATACTCTCGATCCGGTCGCCCGGCACATAAACATCGATCCGGATCTATCCGGTCTGTTCGCTCCCGACCGAACGATCTGCCACCGGAAGGCGGGGCTCGGTCGCGCTTCGCCAGACAATAGTGAACGATCATGTCAATACGTCCAATTGTCACCGAATCGGTCAATTACTGTACGGATGACGACCTGATGTACTGAATAGAATAGTTTTTAACGACCGACGTGTACGTGTTGGTATGTCTCACTCTGACAACGGATAGACGAAATCGGCAGCGACTCGCCGACGGGTTCTCGCCGCAATGGGCGGTGCGAGCGTCGTCGGCCTCGCAGGTTGTGTCGGCGGCGACGGCGGCGACGGGTCCGACGGTGGCGACGGCACGAACGAGTTCGTCGCGTCGGCGGCCGCGAACCCGGGCACGTTCGACCCGACGATCATCACGGACGCGACCTCCAACTCCGTCGTCGGCACCATGGCCTACGAGCGGTTGGTCGCGCTGACGTTCGACTACTCCGAGTTCCGGGGCGAACTCGCCTCCAGCTACGAGCAGGTCGACGACACCACGTTCCGGTTCCAGCTCCGCGAGGGGGTCACGTTCCATAACGGCGACGAGTTCACCGCCGAGGACGTTCAGTTCTCCATCAACCGGACGAGCGGCACGACGAACGACGCCGACGTCTCCTTCATCGAGAACGTCGAGATACTCGGCGACTACGAGGTCGAAATCACCTCGACCGACCCGCACGCGCCGTTCTTGAACGACCTCGCCGCGGTCCCGATCCTCACGAGCAAGACCGACGCGATCAGCGAAAGCCCGGAACAGGACGACCACTCATTCACCGAGCAGACCCTCGGTACCGGACCGTGGGAGCTGGAGGAGTTCTCGGCCGAGGACCGAGCCGTCCTCGTCCCCTACGACGACTACTGGTACGACGGCGACGACTACCCCGGCACGGCGCCGTGGGACCGGGTCACGATCCGGGTCATCCCGGAGCAGGTCTCGCAGGAGGAGGCGATGGCCGCCGGCGAGCTCGACATGATCGACAACGCGGCGCCCTTCGAGCTCGACCAGTGGGAGAACCAGACCGGCGAGGTCGTCACCGGCAGCGCCGTCGGGTTCGACTTCATCACCTATCCGGTCAACCAGAGCCCGTTCACCAACGAGAAGCTCCGCCGCGGGATGACCCGGTTACTCCCGAAGTCCGACGTCATCGAGGCCGTCTTCGGCGGCTATGCGACGGAGCTCGCCGGCCCGATCAGCCCCGGTCTCGGAGCGTTCTGGGACCCCGAGCACGAGCAGAACCTCCTCGACGAGTACGTCGGCCAGGACGAGGAGGAGGGCCTCCGGCTCATCGGCGAGGCGTTCGAGGAGGAGGGCATCGAGGCGCCGTTCGACGTCTCCTTCATCACCAACGTCAACCGGACCCGCGAGCGGTGGATGGAGATCATCCAGCAGACGATGGACGAGACCGAGTACTTCAACGCGGAGCTCGACGTCCGCGCCTTCGACGACCTCGTCCCGTTCCTGCTCGACCCCGAGGGCGCCGCGGCCAGCACCGACGTCGTCGGCATCGGCTGGACGGGCGGCTCCGACCCGGACGGCCACATCAACCAGCTGCTCCACTCCAGCCAGCACGTCCCCGACGGATTCAACTGGAACCTCTACGAGAACGAGGAGATGGACTCGCTGATCACCGAGGGGCAGACGACCCTCGGCGCCGAGGAGCGACTCCCGATCTACCAGGACATCCAAGAGCTCGTCGCGCAGGAGGTCCCGATGGCGAACATGTGGACCGGCGACGTGATCGACGTGCTCAACCCGGCCAACGTCGAGTCTGTCGACCAGTGGAGCCCGCACCCGAACGCGAGCAACCGGTACAACACGCTGTACAAGCCGCACCTCGACGAGATCGTGTACCCGGCGGAGTAACGGTCTCAAACATCCGATAGCGCCCTCAATTCACCCCGATGAGTCTCCAACGATTTGTCATTAAACGCAGCCTGATAACCATCCCGCTGCTGCTCGGGATATCCCTGCTCACCTTCGGGATGGTCCACGCCATTCCCGGCGACCCGATCGACTTCATCACGCTGTTCACGGAGCTCGATCCGCAGACGGAGATGGAGATCCGGGCCGAGTACGGCCTCGACCAGCCGGTGTACATCCAGTACATCGACTGGGTCACCAGCGCGGCGACCGGCGACTTCGGCCGGTCGATCATCACCCGCGACCCGGTGATAAACGAGATCATGGAGCGGCTCCCGTACACGCTCGTGATGGGGATCATGGCGTTCGGCGTCACGCTCGCCACGGCGATCCCGACCGGCGTGATCGCGGCGTACTACCGCAACACCAAGATCGATCAGGCCAGCCGCGTGTTCGCGCTGCTCGGGATCGCGATCCCGAACTTCCTGCTCGGCCTGCTGCTGCTCTTGATCTTCGCGAGCTGGCTCGACCTGTTCCCCATCCTGCCGCCCACCAGTAAGGGGATCCTCAGCTACGACATGCTGGTGTACACCCTGTTGCCGGCGATCACCATCGGGACCGGTTCCACGGCTCTGCTGATGCGACTGATGCGGTCCTCGATGGTGGAGGAACTCGACAAAGACTACGTCCGGACGGCGCGCGCGAAGGGGCTCCCGGAGCGGACGGTCGTCCGGAAACACGTCCTGCGGAACTCGCTGATCTCCGTCGTCACCGTGGCGGCGATCCAGGTCGCGTTCATCATCAGCGGCTCCGTCGTCGTCGAGATCGTCTTCTCGTATCCGGGTATCGGACGGCTGCTCGTCGATCGGGTGGGTAACCGCGACTTCCCGGTCATCCAGGCGATCGTCCTCCTGATCGGCGTCGCCGTGATACTCGCGAACTTCGTCGCCGACGTGCTCTACGCGTACCTCGATCCCAGAATCCGATACTAGATAATGTCAAGCGAAACCTCACAGCGGACGACGGAACGCGGACGAATACGGGTCTCCGGCTTCGACGTCGAGCGCGTCGACTCCCGGGACCCGCTCTCCTCGTGGCAGCCCGACCTCCAGTCGGAGGAGGGGCGCGGTCGCCTTGAGTACGCGTGGATGCGGTTCAAACGGAACCGCCTCGCGCTGTTCGGTGCGGCCACAATCGTCTTCATGGTGCTGCTCGCGGTGTTCTCCCGTCCGATCCAGCTCCCGACTAGCTTCCCGGTGCTGGCCGGAGAGACGGTCCAGCCGTTCTCGCTCGCGCCGGCCGACCCCGCGAACCAGGACGTGATCACCGGGTACCGGGAGCCCACCCTGGAGAACCTCCTCACTTGGCCGCCCACCGGACTCTACCTGTTCGGCGCCGACTGGGCCGGCCGCGACATCCTCTCGCGGGTGATGTACGGCGGGCGCTGGAGCCTCTCGATCGGCTTCATCGCCGTCGCCATGGCCCTCCTCGTCGGGATCCCGCTCGGCTCGATCGCGGGGTACTACGGCGGCAAGATCGACGAGATCATCATGCGCCTCGTCGACCTGCTGTACGCGTTCCCGTTCATCGTGCTCGCGATCGCGGTCATCGCCGTCCTCGGTCGCGGCTACTGGGAGATGATCCTCGCCCTGGTCGTCGTCGGGTGGCTCCCGTACGCCCGCATCATCCGCGGCGAGATCCTGAGCGTGAAGGAGAACGAGTACGTCACCGCGGCGAAGGCGCTCGGCTCCCGCGACCGCTCGATCATCGCGCGGCACATCCTCCCGAACGCCATGGCGCCGGTGATCGTTCAGGCGACGCTCAGCATCGGCACCACGGTGCTCGTCGCCGCGGCGCTCGGGTTCATCGGGCTCGGCCTGTCCCCGGCGAGCGCGGAGTGGGGCGTCATGCTCAACGTCGAGCAGGACGCGATCGCCCGCGGCCGCTGGTGGGCCGGGCTGTTCCCGGGCCTCGCCATCTTCGTCTTCGTGATGGCGATCAACCTCGTCGGCGACGGCGTCCGCGACGCGTTCGACCCGCAGGGCGACCAGACCGACACCGACACCGGGGGGCTCCGCTGATGGCGATGCTCGAAGTCGAGGACCTCAACGTGCGGTTCTACACCGACGACGGGGTCGTCAAGGCGACGAACGACCTCTCGTACCGGATCGAGGCCGGCGAGCGGTTCGGCGTCGTCGGCGAGAGCGGGGCCGGGAAGAGCGTCACGAGCCTCGCGCTGATGCGCCTCATCGACGAGCCGGGCGTCATCGAGAGCGGCGAGATCCGGTTCAAGGGCCAGAACATCTTGGAGATGGATGAAGAGGAGATGCGCGAACTCCGCGGCAACGAGATCGCGATGATCTTCCAGGACGCCGGGACCGCGCTGAACCCGTCGTACACGGTGGGCGAGCAGATCTCGGAGGCGATCCGGTACCACATCGGGCTCGACGAGGAAGCGGCGCGCGAGCGCGCCATCGAGACGCTGGAGTCGGTCGGGATCCCCTCGGCCGCCGAGCGGTACAGCGACTACCCGCACGAGTTCTCCGGCGGGATGCAACAGCGCGTCGTGATCGCGATCGCGCTGTCGTGCGACCCCGACCTGATCATCGCCGACGAGCCGACCACCGCGCTCGACGTCACCATCGAGGCGCAGATCCTCGAACTGCTGGAGGAGGTCGCGACCGAGTTCGACACCGCCATCCAGCTCATCACCCACGACCTCGGCGTCGTCGCCGAGTTCTGTGACCGGGTCATGGTGATGTACGCCGGCCACCCGGTGGAGATGGCGCCGGTCGAGGACGTGTACTACGACCCGCAACACCCGTACACCGTCGGGCTGATGAGCTCCATCCCGCGTATCGGCGACGAGCGCGACCGGCTCCAGACGATCCCGGGCCGGATGCCGGACCTGATCGAGATGCCGCCGGGCTGTAACTTCCACCCCCGGTGTCCGTACGCCGAGGAGTCGTGTACCCGCATGGAGCCCCGGCTCGTCGACGTCGAGACGGGAGAGCCCGCGGACCCGATCAACAGCGACGCGCAGAGCGCCGCGTGTCTCGCACACACCGGCGAACTCACCGGCGAACTCGACTACGAGGTGACCGTCCGCGGCGAGGACGACCCGGTCGGGTCGGGCGACGCGGCGAGCTCAGCGGGGGTGAGCGACCGATGAGCGGCTCCGAGCCGCTCCTCCGCGTCGAGGGGCTCGAGAAGTACTACGAGTCCGAGAGCGACTTCATCGACCGGCTCCTCGGCCGGCAGAAGAAGGTGAAGGCGGTCGACGGGGTCTCCTTCGAGATCGAAGCGGGAGAGACGCTGGGGCTGGTCGGCGAGAGCGGCTGCGGGAAGAGCAGCATCGGCCGGTCGATCCTCCAGCTCCGCGAGCCGACCGCCGGCTCGGTGTACTTCAAGGGCGAGGACATCACGACGTTCTCCGACAGGGAGCTCCGGGATCTGCGAAAAGAGATGCAGATAATCTTCCAGAACCCGCAGTCGAGCCTCAACCCGCGGCTGACGGTGAACGACATCATCGGAGAGGCGCTCGACATCCACGGGATCGAGGGGGGCGTCTCCCGCGACGCCCGGATCAAGGAACTGCTCGACCGCGTCGGGCTCAACGCGAGCCACGCCAACCGGTACCCGCACGAGTTCTCCGGCGGACAGCTCCAGCGGATCGGGATCGCCCGCGCGCTCGCCGTGGACCCCGACTTCATCGTCTGCGACGAGCCCGTCTCGGCGCTCGACGTGTCGGTCCAGGCCCAGATCCTCAACCTGTTGGAGGACCTCCAAGACGAGCTTGGGATCGCGTACCTGTTCATCGCGCACGACCTCTCCGTCGTCGAGCACATCGCCGACGAGATCGCCGTCATGTACCTCGGCAAGATGGCCGAGATCGGCACGCCAGAGGAGCTGTTCGCGCCGCCGCAACACCCGTACACCGAGGCGCTGCTGTCGGCGATCCCGGAGCCGGACCCGCTGTGGGAGGGCGACCGGATCCTGCTGGAGGGGTCGGTTCCCTCCCCGATCGATCCCCCGTCCGGCTGTAAGTTCCACACGCGGTGTCCCCGCGTCATCCCGCCCTCGGACTACGAGTTCGAGCAGGCGGAGTGGCGCGCGGTCATGTCGCTCCGCCACCGCGCCCGCGAGGAGGACATCGCCGTCGAGACGTTCGACGCCGGCGAGAGCGCGCTGATGGAGGCGCTCCGCGAGGAGCTCGACCTCCCATCGACGCTGTCGGACCCGGAGGCAGAGGAAGTGGTCCAAGAGGCGCTCCGGCTGGTCGCCGACGAAGAGTTCGAGCACGCCGAGCGGGTGCTCGACGAGACGTTCGACACGCCCTGCTCGACGGACGAACCGGTGCTCCGCCAGACCGACGCGGGGCGCGTCGCGTGTCACCTCTTCGACCCGGCTTACGAAGCCGGGCCGACCGAGGGGGCGGCGCCCGACGACGGTACCGCCCCCGGCTCGGCCGCGAGCGGCGACGACTGACCCCGGTCCGTCGTCCCTCCCGCCCGGGAGCGGCCCCGACGACACGCTTATTCCTCCCGGCGGGAACCTCCACGCATGCCTCGCTCACGTCGGCGGGACGGCGTCGACCGCTCCGACGACGACCCGTTCCGGCCGAATGAGTCCGTCGAACGCCACCGCCCTCGGGCCGCCAAGACGCTCCCGGCGGCGACGCTCGCACGGTGGCTGCTCCCGGCGCGGCTTCACCGCTGGGCCGTCTCCGTCAGCGTCGACACGCCGGCGACCGTGTACGAAGCGGGCGAGCCGATCCCGGTGGCGATCGAGCTCCGGAACCCGCTTCCAGTCCCGGTAACCGTTCGGACGCGGTCCCCGGTCCCGTGGACGTGGCACGTCGACGGGCACCGCGACGCGTCACAGGTGTCCGAACCGCTCCCGGAGTCGGAAGCGCGGTTCACGCTCGACCGCGGGGAGCGACGACGGTTCACCCGGCGGTGGCAGCAGAGCTTCCAGGTCTCGGAGACGGAGTGGCGGCCCGCCGACCGCGGGGAACACACGATCGGCGCCGGGCTCGCCGTGGACGACCCCGCCGGAAAAGGCGTCTACGACGAGACGACCGTCCGGATCGAGTGACCCGCGTCCGGGGCGCCGCAGGGCCTCACTCGTCGTCGCTCGGGATGTCTATCTCTTCCTGATGGTAACGCTCGGTCGCGAGCTCCGCGACCGCCCGGAGCGCCTCGGTGAGATCGTCCGATTCGTCGAGCGTGTATCGGTCGGGGTCGCGCCCCTCGGTCCGATCGATCTCCAGGATTCCGAACCGTTCGAGTCCGTCGAGCGCCTCGTGGACGACAGTCCGGTCGACGCCCGCGCCCTCGACGATCCGATCGACCGGCAGCGGCTCGGACGCGTAAAACAGCGCCGCGACGACCCGCGCCCGCACTCGGTTCGTGAACAGGAGCGCGAGCCCGTTCTCCGCCACGAGCCGCGTGTACTCGTCGGTCGATTGCTCGTCCATACCCGCCGTTCACGAGCGAGCGGCATGACAGCTTCGGAACGGGCGAGTCCGCGGCGGCGCCCGCCGACCCCGCGTCACTCCTCGAACTCGGCGTAGTGACGCACAAGCCCGCACTCCGGACACATCACGGTCGTCAGCTCCTTGCGCTCGTTCATGCCGAGCTTCCCGAGGAGCCCTGACCGTTTCTCGCCGGTCCTGACGTGCGCGTTCCACGCGTCGCCCATGCTGAACTCGACCTCCTCCATCGTGACGCCGCAGTCCGGACAGCGGTGGTCCATGGGGGTCGACTCGCGCGGCGACCTGAAAACGGTTCGTCCGCTCGGCGGCCGAGCGACGCTGTTCCCCGGGCGCCGAGCCACCCGGGTCGAGTGATCAGACTCTTTCGACGCCGGGGCGATCGGGCCGTAGGGATGACTCGCCGGGCCGACCTCGATCGCTTCTACGACCTGCTCGACGACCTCGCGCGCCGGGTCGGCGGACCGCGGAAGCTCAAGGAGTGTACCGGGTACATGGACTGGCCCGACCGGGGCGTCTACTTCTTCCTCGCCCCGGGCGAAACGCGCGCTTCGACCGACCAGTCACGCGTCACCCGCGTGGGGACGCACGCGGTGTCCGCGGGGAGCAGCACGACCCTCTGGGACAGACTGAAACAGCACTACGGCACGGGTAGCGGAAGCTCAAACCATCCTCACGGCGGCGCTCACCGCGCGTCCGTATATCGCAAGCGCGTCGGTGAAGCGATCATCGAGAAGTACGGCCTCCGCGAGGACTACCCCGACTGGGACGAGCGGTGGTCGGGCGTCGACCGCGAGCGAGCAGCGGTCCGCGACGAGGAGTACGCCCTCGAACGGCGCGTGAGCGCGTTCGTCCGCGAACAGCCGTTCCTCTGGGTGCCCCTCGACGACGAACCCGGCGCGGATAGCGACCGGTGCGTTCTCGAACGGAACGCTATCGCCCTCCTGAGCAACTTCGATCGGGAGCCGGTCGATCCCCGGCGGACCGACTGGATCGGGCGACACAGCCGGAGCCGTGCGATCCGCGAGTCGGGACTCTGGAACGTGGATCACGCCGACGAACAGTACGACGGCGGCTTCCTCGGACTATTCGCGGACGCCGTCGACGACGCGACGCCGCCGTAGTCGGTCGTCAGGCTACTCCCGTCGTCATCGCGGCGCCGCACTCTCGGCGGCTGTGAGCGTGGTTCACTCGCGGTCGTCTCCAGTCGAACTGTACGGACGGAAAGGCTGGCCTCGGCACTCATAGGGCTCGTCGTCGCCGGGTGCCGAGTCCGGCTCGGAGCGGTGATTCGTCATCGGCCGCTCGTCGGTAGTCGCGCCGTTGAATAAAAGGCTCCGGCCGCGCCGTCAGTGCGACGACCCGGCGTACTCGTTCCAGCGGTCGGTCCCGTTCGCGATCCGCCGGGTGTCCGACGGGTCGAACGTCCCCGCCGCCTGCGCGACAGCCTCCGCGGCGGTCGGAAGGTCGTCCGGAGCGTCGGTTGCGGCCGAGTCAGCGGATGGACCCGATCGGTCGGTGGGCTGTTCGGTCGGCGTCGCCTCGCGCGTGCTCGGACCGCCGGGACCGGTCGTCGTCCCCGCCGTCGAGCGTGCGTCAGTCGTGTACTACGGGTGGCACGTCACAGGCAACGTGCGTATCCTTCATAATTGTTTATGTTAGTATGAGGATCGCCGCGGGGAGTGGTCGCGGCCGTCGGCGACTCAGCGATCGGCGATCAGTCTCGCCGAGCCGACGGTACGGTGATCGCCTCCTACCGGGCCGACGGTACGGTGATCGTCTCCTACCAGGCCGACCACGCGGCGAGCGTCTCGTCGCGGGCGTAGATCCGCTTGAGGTCCTTCGCGTAGGCGAGGTCGCCGGGGTGGTCGAGTTTCTCGTGGCGGTACTCGGGCGCGTCCTCACGGATGTGGAGCCCCTCGACGGTGAACTCCTCCTCGCCGAACTCCACCGTCTCGTCGACGGTGAACTCGTAGTCGCCGGGGACGTTCACTCGCAGCGACCGGGTCTGGTCCGCGTCCCCGTCCTTCGGGTGGAGCGTGACCGGGACCGCGACGTTGTCGACCGCGCGGGTCCACAGCGTCTCCACGTCCGTGATGTCCGCTTCCTCGACGCGGTTCTCGGGGCCGAGTTCGATCCCCGTGATCCGCACCTGCATCAGCGCCTCGTCGGTGTCGACGACGAACTCCTCGCCGGTGCCCACGTCGCCTTCGGCGGGCACGTCCATCGTCGTGGTGAACGAGTCGCCGTCCTGCGAGACGACGACCGTCACGGCGACGGTCTCGTCCTCGGGGATCTCGGTCTTGTGGGTGTGGTCGCACTCGGTACAGCGCACGGTGGCCTGCCCGCCCGGGCTGAGGACCTCGTGGACGGTCGGCTCGGCGGGCGAACACGACGGGCAGGGGAGCCCGACGCGCGCGCCGGCTTCGGTGTCAGTCATTGGGCGCTCGTACCCGCCGCGCCCGTAAATATCCGCCCCTGTGGGGGCGGTGTGGGTCGCGCTCGCGTGGCGCGCGGCGTCGCGCGGTAAGGAAACTGGTTTACCGGAGTCCGCGGAACGGTCGCCCATGATCGTACCCGGGTCCAGCTCGCAGCAGCTCGCGGCGGCGCTCGCCGCGGAGACGGGCCGGGCGCTCGCGACCCCGACCTACGACCGGTTCCCGGACGGGGAGGGGCTCGCCGCGGTGCCCGACTTCGACGCCGACGAGGCCGTGATCGTCGCCGCGACCGACTCCGACGAGGCGTGGGTCGAACTGCTCCAGCTCCAGGACGCCGTCCGCGAGGCCGGCGCGACGGACGTGACCACCGTTGTCCCCTATATGGGGTACGCCCGCCAGGACGACTCCTTCGGCGACGGAGAACCCGTCTCCGCCCGCGCGATGGCGAAGGCGATCTCGACCGGGACCGACCGCGTCCGCCTCGTCAACCCCCACGAGTCGACCGTCGCCGACTTCTTCGACGTCCCTGTCGAGGCGGTCGACGCGGCCGGCGTCCTCGCCGACCCGCTCCCCGCCGACCTCGCCGACCCGCTCTTCCTCGCGCCCGACGAGGGCGCCACCGACGTGGCCGCGGCCGTCCGCGACGCGTACGGTGCCGGCGAGACGGACTACTTCGAGAAGCACCGCGACCGCGAGACCGGTGCCGTCGCGGTGTCGCCCTCCGACGCGAGCGTCGCCGACCGCGACGTGGTCGTCGTCGACGACATCATCGCGACCGGGTCGACGATGAGCGAGTCGGTCGCCGTCCTCACCGACCGCGGTGCGGCGCAGGTGCTGACCGCCTGCGTCCACCCGGTGCTCGCCGCCAACGCGGTGACGAAGCTCCGCGCCGCCGGCGTCGACCGGATCCTCGGCAGCGACACCGTCGAGCGCGGCTGTAGCGTCGTCAGCGTCGCGCCGGCGCTGGCCGACGCGCTGGACTGACGCCGCGTAACGGTCACTCGTCGTCGATTTCTCGGATCTTCTCGGCCGGGTTGCCGCCGACCACCGTCCGCGCCGGCACGTCGTCGACGACGACGGCTCCCGCGGCGACGACCGCGCTGTCCCCGATCTCGACCCCAGGCGTGATCACCGCCTGTCCCCCGATCCAGGCGTCGTCGCCGACGGTCACGGGGTCGCCGAACTCGCGGCCCGCGGCGCGCTCCGCGGGGTCGATCGGGTGCGTCGCGGTGTACACGTGGACCCCCGGCCCGAGCAGGCAGTTCTCGCCGAACGCGACCGGCGCGACGTCTAGGACGACGCAGCCGTAGTTCGCGAAGAAGCCGTCGCCGACCCCGACGTTGTAGCCGTAGTCGCAGCGGAACGGCGGCACGACGGTCGCGTCGCCCTCGGCGGCTCCGAACAGCTCGGAGAGCAGGCGGTCGCGGCGGTCGGCCTCCGTCGGCGCGGTGGCGTTGTACCGGCGACAGCGGTCCCGCGCGCGCTTACGATCGGCGACCAGCTCGGGAGCCGAGGGGTCGTACGCCTCGCCGGCCAACATCCGTTCCTTCTCGCGTCCCATACGGCCTCCGGCGCAGCCACCAACAAAGGGCTGTCCGTCTCCGCGGAGTCGAGCGCGGCCGGCGTTCGGCGACCCTCCGGGTTGGAGTTCAGACGATCTTCATCATCCGCGTCTCGAACTTCCCGACGCGGACGCGAACCCACCCCGCCAGTTCCTCGTCGAGGGCGGGGTCGTCGGTGTCGACGCGGAGCGCGCGCACGTCGTCGAGCTTCGCGCGCGAGGCGACGATCCGGAGGTCGCAGCGCCGGATCACGGCCGGCGATACCTGCGGGTTGCCGCGGCCGAAGACGAACCCCTGCCCGCCGATCGGCGAGACGACGATCACGTTCTCCTCGCCGAGCGCGCCGAGGATCTCCGCCTCCGTGGCGTCCCGCACCACCACCTCGCCGTCGCGCCAGACGTCGACGCCGATCGGGGAGGGCTCGAAGCCGAGCTCGTCCTTGATCGCGCCGACGGTCGACCCCGGGCCGAGGACGAACGCGACGCCCTCGCCGTCGCGCTCGCGAATGTCGGCCGCGACCCCCTCCGCCAGCGACTCGACGGTCCCGCTCGCCGTCTGCTTGGAGGACTGGAGGTCGTCGGCGACCGGCACGTGCGCGACACCCCGCAGCTCCGGGTGGACCTCGCCCTCGCGGTAGGCGTCCTCGTCGATGTCCATCACCTCGCGGCGCTCGGTCCGCGAGAACGAGGCGGCGACCTCGGCGGCGTCCTCCGGCGACACCGCGAACACCGACGAGTACACCTTCACGCCGGCGGGGACGCCGAGCATCGGCACGTCAGTCCCCTCCAGCGCCGCCGCGACGTCCGCCGCGGTGCCGTCGCCGCCGACGAACAGGACGAGGTCGACGGGGTCGGCGGGGGCGGTCGCGTCGCCCCAAGCCCCGGTCCCTCCGCCTCCGTCGATCCCCGCGAACGCCCGGACGACCGCCGCGGTGTGCGCCGCGGTCGTCGCCGTCGACGCCGGCGGCTCGCCGTCGAACGGGTCGACGACGCGGGCCGGGTCGAAGCCCGCCCCGCGGACGACCGACTCGCCCATTGGGTCCGCGGCTACGGAGACGGCGGCGTCGGGTTCCACCGCGGCCAGTCGCTCCAGCATCCGCCGCGCCCGGTCCGGCGCCCGCGGCTCCGCGCCGCGCTCGACCGCCTCGGTCACCTTCCCGTCGGTCCCCTTCAGTCCGACGCGGCCGCCCATCCCGGCGACCGGGTTCACCGCGATCCCCACGTGCATGACAAATAGTTCGCCGCGCCGGCCCCTTAAGCGAGACGCGTCCGGGTCGGAGCGCGCGGGCGCCCGGAACCGTCGGTCGGACCGGCACATAAAGGCCCTCAACACCGGGACACGGCACTCAACACGTGTCCGCTCGTAGTTGTCACCGCCGGTGGAACGAGCCCGCCATCGGTAACCTGCTCGTCTCATCGGGACTGGATCCCTCCCGCGGTAGCTGCCACACGCCCACGTCTCCCGGTCCCGTTTTCGTACCCCTGCCGCGGTGCTCGTCCGTCGGTCTGCCCCCTCTCGTCCGAGAGTCAATACTTAAGACGTCCCCAGAACAACGCCGAGATATGATCCTCGAAGCCGCCGTGACGGAGCCGCTGCCGATCAGCGCGACCGCGGGCGCGATCCTGCTCGCGAGCCTCGCCCTCGTCGTCGTGTGGATCGCGTACCTCTACCGGTAGCCCCGCCTCGGCCGCCGACCGTCTGCCCTCCCTACACGCTCAGGCGGACCGCTCCTCGACCGCGTCGGTCCGCTCGCGGATCCACGCCGCCGCGCGCTCGGCCTCCGCCTCGCTCTCGGCCGTGATCTTCACGGTCACGACCTCGCCCGGATACGAGCCGACCCGCACGTCGAACCGCTCGCGCAGCGACGCGAACCGGTCGAGCAGCTCGCTCTCCGGCTCGTCGACGTCGACCGTGAGCACGTGGGTCGGCGTCCCCGCGAACTCGTCTTCGACCAGATCGAACATCGCTTTCATCTCGTCCGGGACCCCCGGAAGGACGTAGACGGACTCGACGACGGCGCCCGGCGCCACCCCGGCCTCGTTCGGCAGCGGTCGGCAGTCGGCCGGGAGGTGCGTCGTCTCGGCGGCGAGGTCGTCGCCGCTGTACCCGCGGTCGGCGAGCCACGCGGTCGCCTCCGCGTTCGCTTCGAGGCCGCGCCCGAACGCGGCCGCGACCGCCTCCATCGTCACGTCGTCGTGCGTCGGCCCGAGGCCGCCGGTGACGATCACCGCGTCGTACTCGGCGTGGTACTCGTTGACGACGCGCGCGATCTCGGCGACCTCGTCCGGAAGGACGGTCACCCGCCGGACGTCGACCCCGCGGGCGTCGAGGCGGTCGCAGAGCCAGGTGGCGTTCGTGTTCTCGGTGTCGCCGACGAGGAGCTCGTCCCCGACGGTGACGACGGCGGCGTTCATACCAGTCTCAAGCGGCGCGTGGTAGAAAAGGACCGCGGCGCGGGCTGACGCCCCGACGACGGCGGCCGGTCGCGCCCGTTAGAGCAGGCCGTCATCGTCGTCGTCGTCCTCGTAGACGCCCAGTCCGAGGTCGCGGCGGCGCTGGCGGAGCGCCTCCAGCTGTCGCCGGAAGTAGAGCGTCCCGGCGACCGCGGCGACCGCGCCGATGACGAGGATGACACCGAACACCACGAGGTCGCCCTCGCGGTACGACTGGACGACGATCGAGCCGCTCGTCACCTCCTCCCAGACGATCCGGTCGCGGTCGCCGACCGTCTCGACCGCGTGATCGCGCGGCGACACGTGGCCGACGATCGGCACCTCCGTGCTGAACTGCGGCGGCAGCGTCACCGCGTACGACCCCTCGACGTACGCGCGCATGCTGAACCGTCGCGGGGACCCGGCACCGGCGAAGGCCGCCTTCCCGCCGCTCATGTCGTCGGCGAAGCGGATCCAGGTCTCGTCGGTCGTGCGCTCGATCTCGCCGCCGCGGGCGCGGAACTCGCTGCCCGTGATCACTTCCCCGTCGGGGTACTGGTAGCGGAACGCCTCGAACTCTAGCGGCTGGTCGCCGGCGTACGGCGTCTGCCGGTACAGCCGGATCTCCTCCCGGTCGTCGACCGCGTACACGACGGTGTACCTGGCGTCCGTGGTGAGGTTGAACGCGGCGTCGCGGTCCGTGTCAAAGTCGTACCCGTGCGGCGGCTCGGCGTCGAGCGTCTCGTTCGTCACCTCGCCGCCGCCGGTCGCGTAGCCGAGACAGCCGGCGCTGACCGCGAGGAGAGCGATCGCCGCCACCGCGAGCGCGAAGCGTCTGTTCACGTGTGATCAGGTTAGACGACGCAGCGCATCTCGGCCGGGAGGTACGAGCCGATGGCGGCGAGCAGTCCCGGCGGGTCGGTCCCTTCCGCGCAGACGATGCTCTGTTCGAGGAGTCCCAACCGCTCGACGGTGACGATGTCCTGCGCGTGGCCCGCGCGGTTCACCGTCGCCCGCGTCTCGCCGCGGGTCGCCGAGTTGACGTTCACCCGGCCGTCGCCGCGCTGCCAGTCGTACAGCCGGTCGCGCTCGCCGTCGGCGAGCCGGCTCTGGTCCGCGTCCGGGTCGCCCGGATCGCCGCCGTAGACGAACCGCACCGGGAGGTGCTGGACGAGCCCGAACCGCTCGACGACCTGCTCCGGCGAGCCGACGCCGAGCCCCAGCTCGTCGGCGGGGACGAACACGTCGACGCCGGCGTCGAGGGTGATACCCACGTCGTCCCACGATTCGAGGGTTCCGACGTACGTCTCGCCCGCTTCGAGGCCGCCGTCGTGGGCGACGACCTCGCCCCACGTCTCCCCGAGGACGTTGCGCGCGACCGGGGCGTCCTCCCCGGTCACGTCCACTTGGACGAACTCGTCGTCCCGAACGCCCACCTGCCAGTCGACGTCGAGTTCGCCGACGTCGTTGGCGACGAGCGAGTCCATGCCGTCGAGCGCGCGGTCGCGGGCGTCGCCCTCGACGTAGCACTTGGTTGCGAGGACGACCATCAGGCGGTCACGTCCGCGTTGAGCTCGTCGCGCAGCTCCTCGATGCGCCGGTCCATGGCCTCGCGGAGCCGGTCGTTCTCCATCGCCTCCAGCGGCGAGCCGCACTCAGGGCACTCGAAGCCGAAGTCCATCGCCTCGCCGAACTCGAAGCGGATCGAACACACCTCACAGAGGTAGAACTCGTGGGTGCGCTCGTACTCCTCGCGCTCCTCTAGGGCCTCGAGCAGTCGGTACATCTCTTCCTGGAGGTTCTCCGGGATGTTGTCGTAGTGGAACGTCCACAGGTACGTGAGCCAGCCGGAGTCCTCGTCGCGGACGCGGCGGTACGTCGCCAGGTCGTTCTCGTACAGGATGAACAGCGCGCGCCGCACGTCGTTGAGCTCCAAGCCGAGCTCCTCGGCCAGCTCCTCGTCGGTGACCTCGCCGTCGGGCGGCGCGGCCGCGACCGGCATCCCCGTCGGCCCCACCAGCTCGTGGAGGTACTTCTGGATGACGGGGTCGTTCAGTAGATCCTCAAAAGCCATTACGGGAAACTGGTGGTGGAATCCGGTTAAAACCTCCGAAAGGCGCGGTCGCGACGCGTCCCGCCCGCCCGAAAAGCGGGCCCTGCGCCGCCCCCGCCGGACCCGCGGGTCCGGCAGAGCTTTACGCGCCGTGACTCACACTCACCCGTATGGCAGACTCGGTCGACGGACGGGGGCGACGCGCCCTCGGCGCCCTGGCGCTCCTCGCGGTCCCGGTCGTGCTGGCGGCGGTCCCGCTGGTTCCGCTCGCCGCGCTGCTCGGCCCCGGCGGGCTCGGGACCGTCCCGCTCGGCGCGCCGGGCGGGCTGCTCGCGGCCGTCGTCGTCGGCCCCGCGCTCTCCGCGCTCCTCGGTCCCGCGCTCGTCGACAGGCGGATCGCGCGGCTCCCCCGTGCCGACCTAGACGACCGCCGCGCGGACTTCGTCGCCGACCGCGTCGAACACCTCGCGGGCGAGGTCGGCGTCGACGCGCCGCCGGTGACCACGGTCCGCGCCGACGCCGCGAACGTCGCCGTCACGGACGGTTACCGCGGGGCGCGACTGGTGGTCTCCACGCGGCTGCTCGCCCTGCCGAAGGCGGACCGCGACGCGGCGTTGCGCCACGCGCTCGTCCGGCTCCGGACGCGGCGGGCGCTCCTCACCACCGCGACGCTGCCGGCGCTGGCGGCCGTCGAGACCGCGGCGCTGCTCGCGACGCTGCTCGTGGGACGCCGCGGCGACCGGACCGCCGCCGACCGGCGCGTCAACCGGATCCACGGGTACGAGCCGGACCGCGAGCGCATCCCGTCGTGGGCGTACGCGGCCGCCGGCGTCCTGTGTTGGCTGTTGCTCCTCCCGGCGTGGGTCCCCGCGACGGTCGGCGATCGGCTCTCCGTCGCCGGCGGGCGGCGGGCCGCGGACGCGCTGGTCGCCCGGGTCGGAAGCGAGGAGCGCGAGGGGCTCGCCAACGCGGTCGCGTTCGCCGGTGACGCCGCGGGCGCCGGCGACTGGCCCCCGCTCCTCGACCGGCTCTCCTTCGTCTCCATGGCCGACGCCGAGACGGGGCGGGTTCGCGGGACGAGCCGGCAGGAGGCCCGGACGCGGCTCGCGCGGCTCCGCTCGAAGCGGACACTGTAGGGGAAGCGGCTCGGTGTATCGGCCGACTCAGGGCCGCACCGGGACTTCCAGGCGGACCGTCGTCCCCTCACCGTCGGTGTCGATGTCGAACTCGCCGCCCGCCTTGGCGACGACCCAGTACATGAGCCATATGCCGAGCCGGTCCGCGTGGGTCAGCGAGGTCTCGCCAGCCTCCAGCACCTGCGTCTCGTGGTCCGGGATCCCCGGGCCGTCGTCCTCGACTTCGATCGCGATCCACTCCGGCGGACGGCGCTCGACGCGCACCTCGACCGACGGCGTCGCCGCGTCGTTGTGCTTCACCGCGTTCTCGGCCGCCTCGGAGACGGCGACGGGCAGGCCCACGGCGGTCGTCTCTATCGGTCCGTCGTCGGGTAGCGATATGGTCACCGACGCGTCCGGGTAGCGGCTGCGGAGCCGGTCTCGGAGCTCGACCAGTTCGTCTCGGAGGTTGATCGGGGCGTCGAGCCCGGGCGGTGAGACCGTCTCGTCGACGGTCTGGACGGCGCCCGCGATCCCGGTGAGGTCCGAGGCCGTCTCGGCGATGACGTCCAGCGACCGACGCCGCGACTCCTCGCCGGGGTCGTCGCGGAGGAGGTCCGCGTACCCCTCGATGAGGTTCATCTTGTTCCGGAGGTTGTGGTTGAGCACTCGGGCCATCACCTCCAGCCGCCGCTCGCGGATCTTCCGCTCGGTGATGTCGGCTTGGAATCCGACGTAGCTCGTCACGTTCCCCTCCTTGTCGCGCAGCGGCGCGATGGAGAGCCGGTTCCAGAACTTCTGGCCGTTCGCCCGATAATTGAGGATGTCGACCTCGACCGGTCGGTCCTCGTCGAGGGCCCGCCGTATCCGCGCCCGGGACTCCTCGCCGGTGTCGGGGCCCTGAAGGAACCGACAGTCCTCGCCGAGGATCTCGTCGCCGTAGCCGGTCAGCTCCTCGAACTCTCGGTTGTGGTACACGAGCGGGCTGTCGTCGCCGTCGGTCGCCCGCGCGAGGGTGATCCCGACGGGCGCCTCGTCCATCGCCCGCTCTTTGCGCCGCAGGTCCGCGACGGTCCGCCGGAACCGGAGCGACGTCCGCCGCCGCTCGGTCAAGTTCGAGACGCGCGTCACGAGCGCCCGGCGTCCGACCGGGAGTTCGATGACGTCGTCGACGCGCTCCCACGCGGCGTGGCCGAGCCCCGCCCGCGACCCTTCGCTCACCAGCAGTACGAACGGGAGGAACGCGGGCTCGGCGCGCTCGCGTCGAGCGTCGATCGCGTCCGCGGCGGCCTCGAAGGCGCTGGCGTCGAGGAGACAGCAGTCGAACTCGCCGTTCAGCGCGTCCGGCGACTCGGCGGTCCGAACGGCGTACCGGTCGGACAGCGCGTCGGACAGGAGCCCGCGGTCGCGGTCGGCGTCCATCAGGAGGAGGACCGTCGCGCGGTCGCCGTCGGGGGCCCGGGAGAGAGCGGGGCCGGCGTCGTCCCCGGCGGGGCGGTCCGGGGGCCCGCCGCCGTCATCGCCCCCGGACTCCGCGTCCGACTTCGAATCCATCTCGTCGTATCTGAGTCGGGGAGCCACTAAGAACTACCCCATATATATCACGGTCGGGGGCGAGTACCACGGTATGACAACGTCGCTATCCGAGCGGGCGTCGACCGGCGTCGACGGCCTCGACGAAGTGCTGTCGGGCGGGCTCGTCCCCACGCGGAGCTACATGGTCCGCGGACAGGCCGGGAGCGGGAAGACCATTCTGGGGTTCCACTTCCTCCAGCGGGGCGTGGACGAGGGGGAGACGGCGCTCTTCGTCAACCTCGAAGAGGACCTCCGCGACCTGAAGGCGAACGCTGACGCGCTCGGCTTCGACACCGATTCGATCGAGTTCCTTGACCTGAGCCCGGGCGCGGACGCGTTCGTCGAGGACGAGTCGTACGAGGTGTTCGCGCCCTCGGAGGTCGAGCGAGAGCCGCTGACCGAGCGGATCGTCGAGGGCGTGACGGCGGTCGACCCCGACCGGGTGGTGGTCGACCCGCTGACGCAGCTCCGGTTCCTCCTCTCGGACGACTACCAGTTCCGCAAGCAGGTGGTCGGATTCATGCGGTTCCTGAAAGACAGGGGGGCGACCGTGCTGTTCACCGTCCAGAACACGCGGTCGCTCCCGACAGACGACCTCGAGTTCATCACGGACGGGACGGTCCGGCTCGACGCGGGGGCGTACGGCAAGACGGTCAGCGTCCCCAAGTTCCGGGGGTCGTCGACGCAAAGCGGGGACCACGCCTACCGGATCACCGACGCGGGAATGGAGGTGTTTCCCGCGCTCCAGCCCGGCACGCGGGACGAGGAGCTGGCGTTCGAGCAGGTCTCGTCGGGGATCCCCGAGGTCGACGAGCTGCTCCACGGCGGGATCGAGCGCGGCACCGTCACCATCGTGAGCGGCCCGACCGGCGTGGGGAAGACAACGCTCAGCACCCAGTTCATGAAGGAGGCCGCGGGCCGCGGGGAACGCTCCGTGATCTACCTGTTCGAGGAGAACCGGGAGACGTTCCTCGCCCGGTCGCGCGCGGTCAACATTCCCGTCGACGAGATGCTGGCGAAGGGGACGCTTCAGGTGACGGAGGTGGAGGCGTTAGAGCGGTCGCCACAGGAGTTCGCCCGCATGGTCCGCGACGAGGTCGAGGAGGAGGGGGCCGACATCGTCATGATCGACGGCATCTCCGGGTATCGGCTGACCCTGCGCGGCGAGAAAGAGCAGATGCTCCAGCAGATGCACGCGCTCGGCCGCTATCTCAAGAACGCGGGCGTCACCGGCCTCTTCATCGACGAGACGCGGAACGTCACGGGGGAGTTCCGCGCGACGATGGAGAACATCAGCTACCTCGCCGATAACATCCTCTTCCTCCGGCACCTAGAGGTCGGCGGCGAGCTCCGCAAGGCAATCGGCGTGTTGAAAAAGCGGACGAGCGACTTCGAGCGGACGATCCGCGAGTTCAAGATCACGGAGCACGGGGTCACCGTCGGCGAGCCGATGTCGGGGCTCCGCGGCATCCTGAGCGGGACTCCGGAGGTCGTCGAGCGAGACGCCGAGCGCGGCGACGCGGGAGAGTAGCCGGGTCAGTCGCGGCGCTCGGACGCTCGGTCGTTCCCGGGGCTGTCGTCTCCAGCCTCGTCGTCCCCGGCGCTGTCGGTTTCGGTCCCCGCGTCGATCACCGTCTTCCCGGTCGCCTCCGGGACGACGCGCCGGTCGGCGTCGGCCCACTCGCGGCCGAGTTCCGCCCCGTCGAACAGGCGGTCGAGGAAGACGGCGAGCCCCGCGACCTCCGAGTGCGGCTGGTTCGTCACGCCCACGTTGAAGTCGGCGCGCTCGTACAGCGCCCACGGCACCTTCTCGCCGCCGACGACGACGAGGAGGTCGCGCGGCGGTGACGCCTCCTCGGGCGCTTCTGGTTCGTCGAGCCCGACCGCCTCCCGGACGGCCGTCTCCACGTCTTGGACGCGCTCGCCGTACATCGTGAGGTGGACCACGACCCCGTCGAACTCCCGGACGATCGCCTTCTGGTCGTCGCGCAGTTCGACGGCGAACGGCCCGCCGAACCGGCCGGTGATGTCGCGGACCGTCTCCGCCGACTGGCCCGCGTTGTCGGGGAAGATCACCCGGTCGGCCCCGAGCGCCCGCGCCGTGAGCCCGACGTGCGTCGTCATGCGGTCGTCGCGCCCCGGCCGGTGGCCGTACCGGAGGACGACGACCTCGCGCGCATCGTTCATGCCCCGGACTGGGGGGCGGATCCCGGTGTCGCTTTCGATGCGAGCGCGCGGGCGCCGGTCCACATCGCGACCGAGATACCGCACATGTGTGGATCAAACCTCGGAAAACATGTCCGAGGTACGCACGTAACTGAAAGGTTCATGTGGGAGGCGGTCGCGGTGTGAGTCATGACGAGCGTCAAGGAGTTCCGCGTCGACGAGCCGGCGACCGCCGACGGACTCGGCCGAGGTCGGTTCGCCTTCACCGACGCCTACTCGGTGTTCGACTGGGGACAGATGCCCGACGCGATCCCCCACAAGGGGGCGAGCCTCTGCGCGATGGGCGCGTTCAACTTCGAACTACTGGAGGACGCGGGCGTCCCGACCCACTACCGCGGGGTCGTGGACCCGGGTACCGTCGCGGACGACGGGACCGAGCTCGACCCCGTCCCCCTCGCCGAGGCGACCGCGCCGCCCACCGAGATGGCCATCGACCTGACGCAGGTGCCCGACCTGTCGTACGAGGGGCCCCACGCCGGCTACGACTACGAGGCATTCCACGCCGCGGGCGGGGGGAACTACCTCGTCCCGCTGGAGGTCGTCTTCCGCAACCGGGTCCCCGTCGGGTCCAGCCTGCGGAAGCGCGCCGAGCCCGCCGACCTCGGGCTCGACGACCTCGCCGACGGCGACTGGCCCGCCGAGCCGGTCGACCTCCCGGAGCCGGTCGTGGAGTTCTCGACGAAGTACGAGCAGCAGGACCGCTATCTCACCCGGGCGGAGGCCGACGAGATCGCGGGCGCCGCCGCCGTCGACGCCCTCGAATCGCTCGCGCGCGACGTGAACCGCGTCGTCACCGAGCGCGCCGAGGCGACCGGGTTCGTCCACGAGGATGGCAAGATCGAGTGCCTCTACGTCGACGGCGAACTCCGGGTCGCCGACGTGGTCGGCACTTTCGACGAGAACCGGTTCTCGTACGGCGGCCGCGGGATCTCGAAGGAGGTCGTCCGCCAGTGGTACAAGGCGAACGACCCCGACTGGGTCGCGGCCGTCGGCGAGGCGAAGGACGCGGTCGCCGACCGCGACATCGACGACTGGCGCGAGCTCTGCGACCCGGACCCCGACCCGCTCCCGCCGGCGGTCGTGGACGCGGTCTCGGACCTGTACGCGGCCGGCGCGAACGCGTACACCGACCGCGAGTGGTTCGACGCCCCGGAGGTCGAGGCGGCGCTCGACGCCGCCGCCGAGCTGTAGGACGCGGGTCCGCGGCACCGCCGATCCGCGGCGTGCGACCGCCTGACCCTCACGATCGGCGACACGCGAGGGAACCTCTTTACCGCCGACGCGCGTGGGTTCGCACATGTCCACCGACGCCGACTTCGGGGAACGGCTCGAGACCCAAACGGTCGCGTACCTCGACCGGATCGACGACTGCGTCGCCCTCCTCCCGCGGGCGCTCGACGAGTACGCGAGCGAGGGCGCGTCCCGCGACACGGTCGACGAGATAGCCGCCGTCGAGAGCGAGTGCGACGACCTCGTCCGCGGGCTCACCGGGCTCATCACCGACGCCGGGCCGGACGACATCGGCCTGCTGAACACCCGGATCAACTTCAACGAGTCCGCGCTGCTCGACTTCTACAACGAGCTGGACGTGGTCGCGAACCACACCGAGCGGATCGTCCAGGAGGTTGCCATGATGCGCCCGGCCGCGGGCGTCGAGCCGTTCGCCGACATGCGCGAGATGGCCGCCCGGATCGCCGAGATGACCGAAGTCCTCGCCGAGGTCGTCGAGGGGTTCGTCAGGGGGCTCGCGCGCGCCGACGCCACCGAGACGCTCGCCGAGGGGATCGAGTCGATCCGCGCCCTTGAGAGCGAGTGCGACGAGCTGCGCAACGACGCCATCGAGACCGCGTTCGCCGACGACGCGATCGAGGAGCCGCTCGTCTACCGCGAGCTCGCGATCCTGTTGGACGAGCTCGCGAACACGATCGAGGACCTCACCGACCGGATCGTCGTGATCGCGAGCAAGGAGCCGGGGATCGTCACCGACGCGGACGAGTCGTAGGGTCGCTCCTCACCTCCGCGCCCAGTCGAGCATCCGGGCGTAGAAGGGGTCCGTGGCGAGGGCGTCGGCGTCGCCCACCAGCGTCAACTGCTTTTTCGCCCTGGTGAGCGCGACGTTCATCCGCCGGTGGTCCTCGAATATCGGCCCGTCGAGGTCGCCGGTCGCGACGAGCGAGACGAGTATCACCTCTTTCGAGGAGCCTTGGAAGCGGTCGACGGTGTCGACCGTCACGTCGGTCCGGCGGCCGATCTCCGCGACCTGCGCCCGGAAGGGGGCGATCACGCCGATGTCGTCGGGGTCGACGCCGGCGGCGACGTAGGCGTCGGCGATCGCGGCGACGCGCTCCGCCTCGCGGACGTTCCGGTTCCCGTCGCGCTTGCCGTCCGGGTCGACGAACCCGACGCCGCCGGTCAGGTCGGGCGCGAGCGCGTCGGGGTCGACGCCGAGGTCAGCGAGCGTCTGCCCGGCCACCTCGGGGGTCGCGGGGCGGAGCGCGCCGTCGTAGAACTCCGCGGAGGCGAACGCCTGGATCCGCTGGCTCATCCGGTACTGCCGGTCGAGCATCACGCTCGCGTCGGGGTACGTCTCGATGAGCCGCTGGAAGAGCGAGGTCCGGAGGTCGTTCTCCGCGCGGACGACCGGCGGGAGCTGCTCGTGGTCGCCGACGAGGACGAACCGGTCGGCGAGGTTGACGGCGGCGTGGGTCCCGGGCTCGGTGAGCTGGGAGGCCTCGTCGACGAGGGCCACGTCGAACTCGCACTCGCGCATGACGCGGGAACCGCAGGCCGCCGTCGTCGCGGCGACGACCGGCGCGTCCCGCAACTCGGCGGCCTTCGCGTTCGGCTCGCCGCGCTGGACGAGCCGCACGTCCCGCATGTCCTCGCGGACGCCGGTCTCGGTTCCCACTCGAAGCACGTCGTCGAACCCCTGGTCGCGGAGCGCCTCCAGCGCGTTGTCGACCGCGCGGTTCGTGAACGCGGAGAGCAGCACCCGGTTCCCCTCCGCGACCAGCGCGCGGATCGTCCGGGCGATTGTGTACGTCTTCCCCGTCCCCGGCGGGCCGTGGATCAGCGCGCAGTCCTCGGCGTCGACCGCGAGTTCGACCGCCTCGTTCTGCGCCGCGTTGTTGTCGATGTAGGCGTCGGGCGCGTCCGGGTCGTCGGCTCCGGGGCTGCCCGGTGGGCGCTCGGCCGGGTCCCGGAACGACGGGTCCCGCCGGCCGAATATCACGTCCTTGCGGTCGGGATCGCCCTTCAGGACGGCGTCGTGGAGCGCGGTCAGCGAGCGGTCGACGGAGATCTCGGAGGGGTAGACGTCGAGCCGCCGCAGCTCCACCGACTCGTCCGTCTCGACGACGACCTCGTCGCTCCCGAGGGCTGTGATCCGGCCCAGTTCCGCGTGGCCGGCGACGGGGTCGCCGTCGCTCGCGAGCGCCACGTCGCCCTCGCGGAGCTTCGAGACGGCGTCGCTCGGCTTCTTCGCGCGAAGCTCCCACCGGGCGTCGTCGATCTCCGTCTGCGCGACCGGCTCCAAGCCGATCAGCGCGCGGTCGTCGGCCGCGCGCTCTTCGGGCGTCTGCTCCCACAGCTTCCGGTACTCCGCGTGAGTCTCGCGGCGCTCCTCTTCGAGGGCGACGTAGAACCGGTCGAAGTAGTCGCGCTCCTCCTCGGGCACCGGCGTCCCGATCTGGCCCGCCTTCGACTCCTGGTCGAGCCGGCCGGAGACGACCATACAGGCGTCCTGCTCGAAGCAGTAGCTGCAGGTCGCGTCGGCCTCGTACCCCGTCGGCACCGCGGGGCGCTCGCCGGCCTCGTTGAGCGCGCGCCACTCGGCGGCCGCGAGGGCGTTTCGCTCGCGGACGACGAACTCCAGGAACCCCCGGCCGACGGTGAACTCCTTGGCCGGCGCGAGGTCGCCCGACTCCTCGTTGCGGTCCAAGGCCGTGTTCTTCGTGTACAGCAGCGTCCCGATGTCCGGGTCGACGCCGCGCTCGTCGAGCATGAGGGCGTAGCAGGCCGCCTGTACCTTGTCGTGGAACCGCGGCTCCCGCTTGGTGTTCTTCCCCGTCTTCAGTTCGACCGGCGTGCCGCGCCGGAGCGCGTCCGCGCGCCCCTTCAGCCCGAACGTGGGCGAGATGAGGGAGAACTCCGAGCGCCACGTGTCCTCGTCGGCGAGCGTCCCCTGCGCGAGCCACCCCTCGACCGCGGCGGCGTTGCGCCGCACCTCGTCTTCCACCTCCGCGGTCTCGTAGCCGAGGAGGCCGAGTTCGAGGCCCGCCTCGGCCACGCGCTCCGCGACCGACTCGTCGAGGTCCATCCCGCGGAGCAGGTCGCCGAACACCTCGTGGACGATGGTCCCCTTGACGACGGGGTAGTTGAGCGGAATCCCCGACAGTTTGTTCAGGTAGTACATCCGCGGGCACTGGACCCACGACCGGATGCCGGTCACGTCGACGAGGAAGTCGGGTTCGAGGACGACCCACGACTCGTCGGTCGTCGCGTACCCCGTCTCCCCGCGGTACTCGTCCTCTTCGGGGTCGGTGACGAGCAGTTCCATCCCCGGCTCCGCGTGTTCGGCGACCTCTGTCCACTTCCCCCACAGCGTCACGTCGACCGGGTCGCCCGCGCCGCGGTCGGGCCGGACCCGCACCTCGCGGAGGTCGCGCTCGCCATACGACGTCGACACCGTCCGCGCCTCCCCGACGGAGACGATCGGCCCCCGAACGTTCACGTCCCCGCTCGGCGGCGCCGTCGAAAAACGCTGTCGGTGAGCCGGGATCGCGTCCGCGTCGAGTCGGCGCTCGCCTACCGGGTCACCGGCGCGGTGACGGACCCGATCGACTCGACGACCGCCCGCACCTCGTCGCCGGGGGCGATCGGCGCCGCGCCGGGCGTCCCCGTGCTGAACAGGTCCCCCGGTTCCAGCGTCATCGCGTCGGCGTGGAACGAGACGATCTCCGCCGGCGGGAACAGCATGTTACGGATCTCGTTTTCGGCCCGCACCTCCCCGTTGACCTCGGTGCGCACCGAGAGCCCGTCGAGGTCGAGCGGCCCCTCCAGCACCGCGATCGCGGCGCCGGGCACGAGGAACGTGTCGTAGCTCTTTGCCCGGGTGAGGAACCGGGGGTTCTGCTGGAGCACGTCCTCCGCGGTCATGTCGATCACGGGCAGAAAGCCGGCGATCACGTCGCTCACCTCGCCCTCGTCGACGCCCCGGCACGTCCGGCCCATCACGACGGCCAGCTCCGCCTCGGCGGTCACCCGTTCGCTCTGCGACCGCGGCGGCAGGCGGATCGGGCCGTCCGGCCCGGTCAGGGCCGACGACGGTTTCATGAAGCTCGCCGGCTCCGTCGGGCGCTCCTCGTCGAGATCGCCGGCGTGTTCCGCGTAGTTCAGGCCGATCCCCCACAGCTTCCCGAACGACGCCAGCGGCGCGCCGAACGACAGGTCGGCCGCCGGGACGGGGTCGGCCGTCGCGCTGGCGACGCTGCCGAGCGTCCCCGCGGCAGCTCGGGGGAGCGCGTCGCGGACCGTCTCGAGGTCGGGCTCGACGGCGCCGAGGGGGACGTACCCCTCCTCGCCGCCGAGCAGGGGGTCGCCGGTCGCCGTCCGTGCGAGGTACTTCATCGCGCGGTCGCCCCGCTCATCTCACTCCTCGCGGTCGGTCCAGAAGTCGAACGAGCGTCCGGGCGCGAACACGTCGAGGCCGGCGGCGAGCTCGTCGCCCGTGTTCTCGACGCGGTGGGGCTCGTTGGGCGCTAAGAGGACGGAGTCGTTCTTCTGAAGCGTCACCTCGTCGTCCTCGGTCGCGACGGTCAGCTCGCCCTCCAGACAGAGGCACACCTGCTCGTTCTCGTGGTCGTGCATCGGCGAGCTGTGGCCCGGCGGCTTCTCGAACCACTCGAAGGAGAACCGGTCGCTGCCCGCCATCGACACGCGCCGCCAGCCCTCCTCCGGCTCGTACGTCTCCGCCTCGTCGAACGCAACCGGCTTCATAGGTTCGCTCCGGTGGAGCCGCCGTCGATCGGGAGCGCGGTACCGTTGACGTAGCCGGACTTCGGCGACGAGAGGAACGCGACCGTGTTGCCGAGCTCCATCGGGTCGCCGATGCGTTCGAGGGGGTTCCCCGCCCAGTCGTCGAGCCCCTCCTCGTAGGAGTCGTACTCGCCCCGCTCGACGGCGGCCTCGACGAGGTCCCGGATCCGGCTCGTCTCGTGGGGGCCCGGCAGGACCGCGTTCGCGCGCACCTCCGGAGCGAACTCCTTCGAGAGGGTCTTCTCCAGCCCGATGACGCCCATCCGGACCGCGTTCGACAGCACGAGGCTGTCGATGGCCTCCTTCACGCTGCGGGAGGTGATGTTCACGATGGTGCCGCCGTCGCCCTCCCTGAGGTGGGGATACGACTCCCGCGCCAGCCGGACGACGCTCATCACGAGCAGGTCGTAGGCGTGCTGCCAGTCCTCGTCGTCGGTGTCGAGGAAGGCGCCCGAAGGAGGGCCGCCGGCGCTCGTCACGAGGTGGTCGATCGTGCCGAACTCGTCGACGGTCGCCTCCACGAGCGCGGTGACCTCGGCGGCGTCCGTCAGGTCGGCCGGCTGTGCGACGACCTCGCCGGTCGCGACCGCCTCGATCTCCTCTTTCGCGGCCGCCAGTCGCTCCTCGTCGCGGCCGTTGATGACGACGTCGACGCCCTCCCGCGCCAGCGCCTTCGCCGATGCCTTGCCGAGCCCGCTGGACGATGCGGTGACGAGCGCCGCGTTCCCGTCGATCTGTAGGTCCATGTCTCTCCCATCCCGCGTACGCCGTGAAAACATTTTCTTGCAGGCAAACGGCGGAGCGACCGACACGCTCGACGCGGCCGTACTGGGCGTCAGGCGCCCGATGCGTCGCCGCCCGCCGCCTCGAACCCCGCCGTCCCGTCCTCGAACGCGACCGTCTCGCGGCCGACCACGTCAGCCCCTTCCGGGAGGTCGTCGACCACGGCGTCGGAGACGCGGTACTCGCCGAGGTCCTGCGTGTTTCGGATCCAGACGATCCGGGCGGTCTCGGGGTCGTACGCCCCCAACGCAGCCGCCGCGGTCCGGAGCCCGAACTCGTCGTCGGGCGCCACGACGGGGAGCTTCGACTTCGCGAGCGACCCGCTCGTGAGCGCGTTCGCGTACGACTTCTTCAGGTCCAGTTGGTCGACGGCCGACCGCCGGGTGAGGTCCGCGAGCCCGATCCCGTTGCCGTTCCCCTTCGTCGCCTCGGTGAGCCCGCGGACGTAGATGAGGTCGACGTCGGGCGTCTCCGGGTCGGACGCGTTGAGGACGCGGTAGCGCCCGATGACGTTCGTGTCCATCCCCGCCCCTGATATCTCCTTCCCGATCTCGTCGACGACCAGGAGGTCCACGTCGTCGACGGGGAGCGTCGGCATCTCGTCGTTCGCGCGCTCCAACAGCTCCGGTTCCCGGGCGAGGAACGACCCCGCCGGGACGGCCTCCAGGTGACCGATCTCCTCCTCGAAGTTCTCGACGAGCGCGATTCCCCCGACGAGGGGAGTCTCCTCCTCGATCACGTCGAGCGCGGCCGTCAGCGTCTCGACGTACCCCTCGGCGAGCGCCGTCGAGTGGAACGACTTCGCCCCGCGCTGCTTACCGAGCCCGACGACCGTCATCTTCGTCAGCCCGCTCTCGATCTCCCCCGTGAAGTTGGTGTGAGCCTTCACCCGGTTCACCACGATGACGGCGTCGGCCGCGAGCGCCGCCTCGGAGAAGTACACCGGCAGGTCGGCGTCGCCGACGCCCGCCGTCGCCAGCCGCTCGGCTCCCATCCGCGCGTCGATGGGCGCGCCGACGCGCTCCTCGGTGACTCCGAGCGCCGCCAGCACCTCTCGTTGCCCCTCCGGAGTCGCGCCGCCGTGGCTCCCCATCGCCGGCACCACCACGGGCTCGAAGCCGCGCTCGGCGATCCGCTCGACGACCGCCGCCGCGACCTCGTCGATCCGGTCGATCCCGCGGCTGCCGACCCCGACGGCCACGGTGGCGCCCGAGTCGAGGCCGTCGAGTGCGAGCTCGTCCAGCTCTTCGCGCGCCGTCTCCGCGACCCCGTCAAGGCGCTCGGCCCGCGGCTCGTACCGGACCCGCGCGAACTCCGGCAGGGGCTGCGGATCGATGAGCCCGTCGACCTCGGAACGGTCGGGAAACTCCATGGGGGACCTCTCGTAACCGCGATACAAAACTACGGGTGGGAGACCCGCAGATCGGGCGGGCTCCACGTCCGCGTGCGGCTACTCGTGCCACGCGGACGCGTGACCGGTGCCGAACCGTTCCCGATAGGCCTCTCGCCGGGGTCGCCCGTCTCTCCCTGACCACCGCTGCCCGCGGCTCCGGTCGGGTGGCGGACACAACTATGGTTATTTATTCTTGGGTTCGATAGCGATAGTATGCTGGATTACTTCGACATGGAGTCGACCCTGTCCGAGGAGGAGCGCCTGCTCGTCGACTCCGCGCGCTCGTTCGTCGACGGGGAGGTCCCGGACATGGGCGACCACTGGATCGAGGGGACGTTCCCCACGGACCTCATCCCGAAAATGGGTGAGATGGGCTTTTACGCGCCGAACCTCGACGGGTACGGCTTACCCGATGTCAGCGAGACTGCGTACGGCCTGCTGATGCGCGAGCTGGAGGCGTGCGACTCCGGACTCCGCTCGATGGCGAGCGTTCAGGGGGCCCTCGTGATGTACCCGATCCACGCGTTCGGCAGCGACGAGCAGAAAGAGGAGTGGCTCCCGCGGCTCGGCACCGGCGATGCGGTCGGCTGTTTCGGGCTCACGGAGCCGGAACACGGGTCGAACCCCTCCGCGATGGAGACGATGGCCGAGCCCGACGGCGACGAGTACGTCCTGAACGGCTCGAAGACGTGGATCACGAACTCCCCGATCGCGGACGTCGCGGTCGTGTGGGCGAAGGACCACGGCGAGGAGGAGATGCCCGTCCGCGGGTTCCTCGTCGAGACCGACCGCGACGGCGTCACGACGAACAAGATCGACGAGAAGCTCAGCCTCCGGGCGTCGATCACGGGCGAGATCAGCCTCCAGAACGTCCGCGTGCCCGCCGAGAACCGCCTCCCCGGCGTCGAGGGGATGAAGGGACCGCTGTCGTGTCTGACACAGGCCCGCTACGGCATCGCGTGGGGCGCCGTCGGCGCCGCGCAGGACTGCTTCGAGACCGCCCGGGAGTACGCCACGGACCGCGAGCAGTTCGGCAAGCCGATCGGCGGCTTCCAGATGCAACAGGAGAAGCTCGCGGAGATGGCGACGCAGATCACGCTCGCGCAGCTGCTCGCCCACCGGCTCGCCGACCTCAAGGAGGCGGGGGAGCTGCGGCCACAGCACGTCTCGATGGCCAAGCGCAACAACGTGCGGACGGCGCGCGACCAGTCGCGGATCGCCCGCGAGATGCTCGGCGGCAACGGGATCACGGCCGACTACTCCCCGATGCGCCACATGGCGAACATGGAGACTGTCTACACCTACGAGGGGACCCACGACATCCACACCCTGATCCTCGGCGAGGACCTCACCGGGATTCAGGCGTACCAGTAGTCCCGCCGACCGCCCTCGTTCCACGCGCCCTGACGACCCGCTCCGGCGCGCGCCGCCGCCACCGACACGCTCTTGCGCCCGCGTTTCCGTACTGTCGACCGACATGCGCGTGCGAGACTGGGACGACATCCTCGCGGATGTCGCGAGCGACTCGACCGACCCCGACGGCTGGCGCGCGGTCGCCGGCTCCCGCCGCGGCGGCCTCGGGGAGGACCTCTACTTCGGTCACCCGAGCGTCGGCCTCTACCACCTGAAGACGTACGCGAAGAATCCTCGCGACCTCCGCGGCGTCGGAGCGCAGGTCGCCCGCAAGGTCGACGACGGGCTGGACCCGCTCCTGCCCGACGCCGACAGCGACGGGCGGTTCGCGGTCCGGACGGCGCCCGAGGACGAGGACCACGCCGAGGAGATGGCGACGCGGCTCACCGAGACGCTGAGAGTCCACGCCGAGGCGCCGACCGACCCGGACCACCTCTTTGAGGATGTGATGGAAGCGGTCGACTCCCCCGCCTTCGGCCCGATGGAGTACGAGTTCGACGGACGGCCCGACGAGCTCGACGAACTCTCCGACACCTTCGAGGAGGCCGAGGAGCTGCTCACCGCCGAGCTCGACGACCTGATCGAGGACGACGACGTCGACCGCGGGTTCCACTGAGCGGCGGTGAGGGCGCTAGCGCGACCGCGCCGACTCGCCGCGGTGCGGACGAGACCGGACCCGCCGCATCGGTTTTGTCGCTCCGCCGCCAACGGGGGGTATGGGAGTCAAAGAAGACACGGCGAACGGCCTGATCTCGCTCGGCATCGGCGTCGCGGTCACCTGGTTCGCGGCCGACGACGGCGACCACGACACGACCGACCTCCTCCTCGCGGTCGCGATCAGCTCTTTCCTCTCGGGCTACTTCACGAGCTACTTCGCGAAGTGACCCGCGGTCGGTGACGTTCGGGTCGGCCGGTAACGCCCGGCCGGTCGGTGACGCCTTTGCCGATCGCCCGCGTCAGATCGCCGTCACCCACGCCCGGTACTCGGCGTCGAGCTCGTACACCTCTCGGAAGGCGCGCTCGACGAACCCGGCGACGCGGTTCGCGTCCGAGCGCGCCGTGACGACCGCGTTCATCCCCTCGGCCTCCTCCGGGCTGACGAGCTCGTCGATCCGGAACTCCGGGAACTCGGAGAGGAGCGTCTTCAGCCGCTCCAACTCCGCGTCGGTACAGTCCAGTATCAGCTCCGTGCCCGCGAGCTGGATCCACGGCGGGACCTCGCCGCCGTTGGTGTCGTCGCTGTCGGGGTCGACGTCGACGGTCATCACGTCGCCGGAGCGCGCGCGGTGCGCGGCCGCGGCGTCGGCGAACAGCTTCAGCCGCTCGTCCTCGGTCGCGGCGTCGAATCGGGTCATACCCGTGCTCCGCCGCGACGAGGCTTAAAAATCCGCACTCGACGGCGGCGGATCCGGTCGCCGCCCGCGCCGCTCACCGCTCCGTCTCGCTCAACACGTCGTCGACGACCGAGCGCGTCCGCTCGGCCTCGGCGAGCCGCTCGTCGGCCTCGCCGCGCTCGATCAGGGCGAGGTCCCCGTCGTCGAGCGCGTGGCGCACCTCCGCCGCGCGGCGGAGGCGCCCGTACTCGTCGCTCCGCGCGAGCTCGCGGACCGAGCGCAGGGTCGCGACCGCGTCGTCGTCGGCGATCCGCCCGACGAGCGGGACCAGCTCGTCGATCTCGTAGGCGAGCTCGTCGCCCGGCTTCGGCGGCCAGTCGAGCGTCAGCGGCTCGCCGTCGAGCCGTTCGAGGTACGTCCGGTGGACCGCGACCGCCGTGCGGAGCGCGCCCGGGTCGTCGACGTAGTGGTCGAGCTTCGAGTTCGTGTAGTCGGCGTACTCCAGCAGCGTCGCGGGCGGCTCCTCGCCGGCCGCGTGCGTCTCGACGTACTCCGCGAGGTCGGTCGGCGGCACGTCGACGTCGACGAAGGGAGTCGCGTCCGCGCGGTCGAGGAAGTCGAACACCTCGCGGGCGGACGCCAACTTGAAGAACTCCCGGAACGCCTCCATCACCGCCTCATCGTACGAATCGATCGGCCCGCGGAGGCGGTCGAGGTCCGCGTCGAGGTCCGCGTCGGCCATGTCGGCGACCTCACGGAGCTCCTCCACCCGCGACTCCAGCCGCTTGCGGGCCTCCTTGGCCGCTTTCCGGCCCGCCCGGTAGTCGTCGACCGCGTCGTCGTACGCCTCCAGGAGGTCGACGAACTCCCCCGCCGGCTCCAGCGCCTCGCGGGCGGTCGCGAAGTCCTCGTCGGAGAGGCGCCGCTTGTCGACCGCCTCGTCCGCCGCCTCGAACGCCTCGGCGGCCGGCAGGTCGTCGTCGACGTCGACCGCGTCCCCGAACTCGCCGCGGAACCGGACGTACGACTCGAAGTCGCCGGAGCCGACCGCGTCCTCCTCGTATCGGTCGAGGATCCGGTGCGCGTGGCGGTACGCGTCGGCCGCCGCCTCGACCCGGTCCCGCCCGTGGTCGTCGATCCGCGACTCGATCCGGCGGAGTTCGTCGTAGCGCTCCCGGAGCCGCGCGGCCGCCTCGCCGGCCCCGCGGACGGGGTCGTCCTCGTCGCCCTCGGCGCCTCCCGACGTGGCGCCGGCGGTTTCCCCCGACATCGGTCAGTACACCTCGTCCGGGTCGAAGACGCGCTCGCCGACGTTCTCGCCGTCGACCGTCCGGTGGAAACAGGAGCGGTGGCCGGTGTGGCAGGCGCCGCCGGCCTGGTCGACGAGGTACAGCAGCGCGTCGGCGTCGCAGTCGACCCGGACCTCCCGGACCGACTGGGTATGGCCCGAGGTATTTCCCTTGTGCCAGATCTCTTCGCGGGACCGGGAGTAGTAGTGCGCCTCGCCGGTCTCGCGGGTGCGCGCCAGCGCCTCCGGCGAGACGTAGGCGAGCATCAACACCTCGCCGGAGTCGGCGTCTTGGGCGACCGCCGGCACCAGCCCGTCCTCGCCGAAGTCGACCTCGATCGACCCCGTCTCCGCGTCGGCGTCACTCATGGCTGTCCGGAGGCGTGGCGCTCGAATAGTCCTTGTGCCTGCGGTCCCCACATACGAGTGCGCCGCCGACCCCTTACGAGACGTATCGCAGCACGAGCGCGTCGCCGTCGGCGTACGCGTCCGGTCGGCGGTCGACGACCTCGAAGCCGAGCGACTCGTACAGCGAGCGGGCGGCGTCGTTGTCGGGGTGGGCCTGGAGCGTGACGGGGCCGTCGGCGTCCGCGATCGCCGCGTCGAGGAGCCCGCGGGCGCGCCCCTCGCGCCGGAAGCCGGGCGCGACGACGAGCTCCGCGACGTGGAGCCCCGGGCGGTTCGGCGCGTCCACGGGGAGGAGGTAGCCGACGACGCGTCCCTCGGCGACGCTCACGCGGGCGGCGCCAACCGCGAGGCCGTACTCCAGGAGGTCCGGGCTCGGCTGCCTGAGGTGCGACTGGAGCCCGCGGATCCGGTCGGCGTCGGCGGGTCGGCCGGGGCGCACTCGTGGGTCGGGATCGCCGGAGGCGTCGGGTTTTCGCCCGGCGCCGTCGCCGTCGCCCGTCATCTCACACCACCGCCCAGAGCGCGACGGCGACGACGGCGCCGGCGAGCGTCGCGAGGAAGTTCACCGACTGGTTCCCGACGCGATCCCCCTCGATCAGGGCGCCGAGGAGGCTGTCGACGGTCATCCCGGTGACGCCGGCCGCGACGACGGCCCCGCCCGCCGCGACGCCGCCGGCGACCACCGGGCTGATCAGCGGCGACCCGCTGGCGGCGAGGGCGCCGACGAGCAGCGCGCCGGTGAGGCCGGCCAGTTCGCCCTGCCAGGTGATCGCGCCGTCGGTCCCGGGCTCGACGCGGCGGAGCGTCGTCACCAGCCGCGGGCCGTCGTAGAGGCCGCCGATCTCCGAGGAGAGCGTGTCGGCCATCGCGGTCGCGGTCGCGCCCGCGAACGCGAAGCCGAAGGGCGCGGCCGGGACGGCGAGGTGCGGCGCGACCGCGTAGCCGACCACCGCCGCGAGCGCGACCGCCGAGTTCGCGAGCACGTTCCCGGTGCCGCGGGCCCCCTCGTTCTCCTGGGCGACCCCGCGGGCCGCCTTCTCGTCGAACCGGTACTTCGAGGCGAGCCCCCCGAACGCGTAGAAGGACATGAGGGTGAGGAACCAGCCGACGCCGCCGAGGACGACCGCGAGCAGCGCCGAGACGACGCCGGTGAGCATCCCCGCGACCGAGGCGGTGCCGATGGCGAAGGAGACGTACCCGAGCACGCCGGTCACCGCGAGGCCGGCGACGACGAGGGGGGCGTCGACGGTCGGCTCCAGGGCGATGAACCCCCACGTCACGAACGCGACGAGGATCGTCGTGATGTGAGCGTCCCGCGAGAACACCAGCGAGCGGACGAGCGCGGCCGTCAGCGCCGCGGCCGCCGCGAAGAACACCGCGACCGGGAGCGTCGCGCCGTCGACCGGCGCCCCGGTCTGAAGGCGCACCGCGATCTGTCCGGCGAGGGCGGCGGCCGTGCCGGCGACCACGTAGCCGGCGACGAGCGGGAACTCGTCCGCGGTCCGACGGGAGACGAGCGTCCGGCCGAGGCGGCCGGCGCCGACCGCGAGCGTCGCGGCCGCGAACGCCTCGTACGGCAGCGGCGCGCGCGGCAGCGACGCGAACAGCGCGAGGCCCGCGCCGGCGAGCGCGAAGGAGACGAGGCCGTAGAGGCGCTCCGCCTCGCGGTCGCCCGGCAGCGCGAGCGTCTCGAACCACTCGCCGTCGCGGACGCCGAAGAACGCCGCCCCGGCGACGGCGAAGAAGGGGACGGCTGCGGCGGTGTCGAGCGCCGGCGCGAGGACCGCGATCGCGGCCACCGCGGCGAAGGCACTCGCGCGTCGGAGCCTCGGTATCACACCCTCGGCTACCCGCGACGACCACTTAACGGTCCCGACAGCCGTCGGGCGGTCGGTCGCGGCCCGCGCGGACGCCGGCGCCGGCCGTCAGGACAGCGCGGACACCGATCCAGGCGTCACAACCGCATTCCCTCGCCCGTCAGGCCCGAACGCGCTCGCCCGTCAGTACCGGTACTCGTTGAACTGGACCGCGTGTCCCTCCACCACGCGGACGGACTCCTCGGGGTCCTCCTCGTCGTCTCCGGTCCGGTCCTCGTGTGAGTCAACCACTCCCATGCGAGAACGGTACGCTCGACCGCACATAACTGTTTCCCACGCGGCGAACGGGTACCGACCGCTTCGGGGTTCCTCAGCCCACGACTCGGTCGATCTGACCGAGGTGGTCGAGCACGTGGTCCGGCTCGATCTCGGACGCCGCGAGGTCGGCGTCGTCGGTGACGCCCGACCGGACGAGGACGGTCGTCATCCCGGCGCGCTCGCCGAGCGCGATGTCGGTGTCGAGCCGGTCGCCGACGACGAGACACTCCTTGGCGGGGTGGGGGAGCCGCTCGCGCACCATCTCGATCGCGGTGTCCGAGGGCTTGCCGAGGACGGCGTCGGGGTCGCGCTCCGCGACGCCGGCGATCGCGTTGATCACGGCGCCGGAGCCGGGCACGTCGCGCTCCGGGGCCGGGATCACCACGTCTGGGTCGGTACCGATGAAGGGGATGTCGCGCTCTAGGGCCCAGAGCGCGGTACAGAGGTCCTCGTAGTCGAACTCGCGGTCGATGGAGGCGACCAGCGCGTCGGCGGCGTCCACGTCGTCGGTCGTCGAGAGCCCAGCCTCGGCGAACTGGTCGAGCAGTCCGGGGTCGGCGATACAGAGCAGGTCGTCGTCGCGGTGGTGCTCCCGCAGGTACCGCGTCGTCACGCTGCCCGCGGTGAAGACGCGGTCCGCGTCGATGTCGTACCCCGCCCCACCGAGCCGGTCGACGTACGCCCGCGGCGCCTTCGTCGGGTTGTTCGAGACGAACAGCGTCTCGACGCCGACCTCCCGGAGGCGGCGGTACCCAGCGGGGGCGCCCGGAATCGGATCGTCGCCCCGCACGACCGTGCCGTCGACGTCGAGGACGGCGCCGCTGAAATCCATATTTGTGGTGGGGGCGCCACGGTCCTAGGAGTTGCGCTCGCGTCCGCGAACGGACCGCTGCCGCCGCGGCGCCGATCACGAACTCGGTACCGATCCCACCTTCGGGATAACGGAAGGGTAAAGCGGCCGGGTTCCGTACCGACGTTCACTGTGACGACGACTCAGGTGACCCTCGTCCAGATCGACAACTACGGGCCGTGGACGACGACGCCGGAGCCGCGCCGTGAGATGGATCTCCAGACGCTCCAGTCGCGGCTCTTCGCCGACGTGGCCCAGTTCCTCGGCCACCGCGACGCCTACGTCTTTTTCACTCGCTTCGACAACATGATCGCGGTGACCAACGGCGTCGACGGCGCGGCCCACGCGACCCTCCAAGAGTCGATCGGCAACCGTTACCCGGTCAGTATCAGCCTCGGGACCGCCGTCGCCGAGCGCCCGGTCGACGCGCTCGAAGCGGCGAACCGGCGGCTCCAGACCGCGGGCAGCGCGCAGGACGAGAGTCGGACCGAGGTGCTCGCGGGCGAGTACCTCTCGGAGACGGAGCGGTCGGACCTCCAGATCGCGCACTTCGACGTCGTCAACGCGACCGGCAAGTACACCGACCGGCTCAACGAGTTCGACACGTTCATCAACATCGAACGGGCGTACGGCTCGCTGATGCGCCACCTCCGCGAGGCGCACGGCGCCCTCTCCTTCTTCGTCGGCGGCGACAACGTCGTGGCCGTCTGTCCCGACCTCCCGGAGGCGGCGTTCTCGTCGGCGGTCACCCACGTACAGGACGACGTGGACATCGAGCTCCAGGTCGGCGTCGGCCGCGGCCCGTCCGCCCATGAGGCCGGATTCGCGGCCAAGCACGCCCTCGAAGACTGCCGACACGACGGGACGAGCGTCGAGCTGTTCGGCGCGCCCGCCGCGGGAGACTGACCCTCCGCCGCGCCGTCGGTCCGCCTCGGACACAGCTCGTAATCAATTCTGATAATTTCGGTGCGGGGTTTTTGTACACTGACCCGGAAGCCACGGTTAGCATGTCAGAGGAGATAGTGTTCGTCTGTACGGCGGACGGCTGTGACGAGGGCCCGTGGGAGGGCTCGCACGACGCGATGGCACACTGCTCCGAGCATCCCGACCACGGGTACACCGGGATGCCGCGGTCCGAGATCGACCCGTCCCGCGAGGTCATCCCCGCGACGGCGACGCGGAAGCGCGACAACCGGAACCTCCAGCACAAGGGCCACCCGAAGGGCGCGTACGCGCAGAACGACTGACGGGTCCCGACGGGCGAGTCGCGGCTCCCGCGTCCCCCTCGGACTCCGGAGCCGGCTCCCGCTTCCGGCCGTGCGGCGCACCGAGCGCGCACCGTTCTGAGCCGAACGGCTTCACTTCACCCCGGTCCGGGCGCGGTCGCGTTCTCCGTCCGTCGATCCGACGCCGTTTATCAACGGTCCGGACGTACGATCCGGCATGGTCTCGGAGATCTTCGATCCCGACGCGTGGGAGCCCGTCACCGATGAGTTCGACGACATCACCTATCACCGCGCCGTCGACGTCCCCGCGGTCCGGATCGCCTTCGACCGCCCCGCGGTCCGCAACGCATTCCGGCCGGGCACGGTCGACGAGTTGTACGCGGCGCTCGACCACGCGCGCAAGCAGGCCGAGGTCGGCTGCGTCCTCCTCACCGGCAACGGCCCGTCCGAGAAGGACGGCGGCTGGGCGTTCTGCTCGGGCGGCGACCAGTCCGTCCGGGGCGGCTCCGGCTACGAGTACCGCGACGACGACGAGGCGGGCGACGACGACGACGACCTCGTCCGCGAGGCGCGGGCGGGGCGGCTCCACATCCTCGAAGTCCAGCGCTTGATCCGGTTCATGCCGAAGCCCGTCGTCGCGGTCGTCCCCGGCTGGGCGGTCGGCGGCGGTCATTCGCTCCATGTCGTCTGTGACATGACGCTCGCCAGCGAGGAGCACGGGCAGTTCCTCCAGACCGACCCCGACGTGGGCTCGTTCGACGGCGGGTTCGGCTCCGCCTACCTCGCGAAGCAGATCGGCCAGAAGAAGGCCCGCGAGGTGTTCTTCCGCGGGAAGACCTACTCAGCCGAGGAGGCGGCGGACATAGGCATGGTCAACGAGGTCGTCCCGCACGAGGACTTGGAAGAGGTGGCCCTAGAGTGGGCCGACGAGATGACTCGGAAGTCGCCGACGGCGATGCGGATGCTGAAGTACGCGTTCAACATGGCCGACGACGGGATGGTCGGCCAGCAGGTGTTCGCAGGCGAGGCGACGCGGCTCGCGTACATGACAGAGGAAGCCCAAGAGGGCCGCGACGCGTTCCTTGAGGGCCGGGAGCCGCGGTTCCGCGAGTACCCCTGGCACTACTGAGCGGCGGCGGCCGCGCCGCGCGGGGCCGAGGCCCGGTTCCGCGCCGCGCCCGGTTCCGCGCCCCGCGAAGACACCTACAAGTACGCCGACGCGGTACCCCAGTGTATGCTCGTCGAGGAGGTGATGACGACGGACCTCGTGACCTGCGGGGCCGACGCCGCGGTCCGAGACGCCACGGAGCGGATGCTCCGCAACCGGGTCGGCAGCGTCGTCGTCACCGACGACGGGACGCCGGCCGGGATCCTGACGGAGAGCGACGTGCTCCGCGCCGGCTACGCGACCGACGACCCGCTGTCGGCGATTCCGGTCCGGAAGGCGGCGAGCGCTCCCCTCGTCACGGTCCGACCGAGCGCGACGCTCCGGACGGCGACGAAGCGGATGCGGTCGGAGGGCGTCAAGAAGCTCGTCGTCGTCGACGGGACGACGCCGGAGGGGATCGTCACCACGCAGGACATCGTCGACAACTACGCGGGGATCCGGAAGGAGGTCCACGACCTCGCGACGGACGCGACCGGGTGGTCGGAGCGTTCCGACCGGCTCGACGAGTGAGGCGGGCGGCTCGACCCGCGCGCAGAGGGCGACGGCCGACGGTGCCCGCGTCCCGTCGGCACTATCCCGGGGAACATGTTCGCACTCTGTCTTACCCGAGGCGGCGGCGTACGCCGACACATGACTCAGACCAGCGAACTGGCGGAGTCGCCTCCGACAGCGACGGACGGCACGGACCCGGAGGATGCGCCGACCGCCGCGACCGAGGCGGAGACGACGGTCACCGTCCGGTGTACCGGCCACGTCCGCACGGAGCTCGACGAGCACGAGTTCGAGTACGCGTTCGAGGGCGACACGCTCCGGGCGTTCCTCGACGAGTTGTTCGAGGAGTATCCGCAGCTCCAGGAGACGCTCATCGCGGAGACCGAGGCGGACGCGACTCACAGCGGTTGGGCGCCGGCGCCGGACGAGCCGCCGGGGACGTGGACGAAGAACCCGGTCGGCGAGCAGACGACGACGTACGCCCGGATCCTCGTGAACGGCCACTTCAACGAGAACGAGAACGGGTTCGACACGGAGCTCGAGGCGGGCGACCGCGTCGCCCTGGTCTACCCGTTCGTGTTCTGCTGTTAGCGCGACCGCCCCACTCCGCCCCGCCGTTGCCGCCGGCGTCGCCCGCCGCGGTCGCGAGCACGGGGCCGCGCGTGCGACTCCCTCCGAATCCGGCACCCGATGGCGGCGCGCCGATCCGCTGACCGAGCGGCGAGAGCAGTCGTCGAACGCAGAGACGGCTCTCGGCGACCGCTACACGGCGGGCGCGGCGGTGTCCGATCCCCCGACGGACCGCGCGCCGCCGTCGGCCCGCGCCAGTCGCAGGCAGACGACGCTGCCCTCGGGATCGTTCTCCTCGAAGCGGACCTCTCCGCCCGAGCGCGCCACGATCCAGCTGACGAGCCAGAGGCCGAGCCCGCTCGTGTGTTCGAGGTCCGTCTCGTAGCCGCGCTTCAACACCTCGATCTCGCTCTCGGCGATCCCCGGCCCGTTGTCGGCGACTCGCAGTTCGACGTAGTCGGTCCCATTCCGCGAGACGGGCTCGGTCTCGACGCGGACGCGCGGCGTCTCCTTGTCGTTGTGTTCGACCGCGTTCTCGATGACGTTCGCCAGCGCCGAGTCGATCAGCCGGTGCGCGACGACGGGCACCGTCGGCGGCAGCGAGACGTCGATCTCCGCCGACGGATTGTCGCGCCGGACTCGCTCGCAGCACGCCTCGACGGTGGGGGTGAGCTCCTGTGACTCTCGGTCGACTTCCTCCGTGGTCAGGATCTGCTCGACGCTCCGGGCCTGTTTCCCCAGTTTCACCAGATCGGTCGCCTGTTGTCGGATCGTGTCGGCCTTCTCGTCGGTGTCGACCGACTCCTCGGTCAGGAGACTCGCGTTCCCCTGAATGACGTTGGCGTTGGTACGGATGTCGTGACGGAGGACGCGGTTGAGGACGGTTAGCTGCCGAGTGAGCCGAGTCGCTCTCTCCTCCGCTCTCCGCTGCCGGATGTCGTACACGCCGACGATGAATCCGAGGAGGGCTCCGCCCGACGCGGCGTTGACGACGACGAACGCCTGCTCGTCCATCACCACGCCGTACTGCTGCTGATACAGTATCACGAGGACCCCACCGACGGCCAGGACGGCGGCTCCGACCGCGGACCAACTCCCGACTCTGAGCGCGTACTCGCCGTCCGTGTCCCGCCTCCACAGCCAGACGCCGCCGCCTACGACGCCGGCGGCGAAGAGCATGGGAGCGACGATACCCAACAGGAACGTCGCGGCGCTCTCTTCCTCGCCGATCGCGTGCCACACGTGCGTCGCGAACAACCCCCCGCCGATCCCGACGAGTAACGGCACGCCGGCGTGTTCCCGGACGGTGGGCGGAACTTCCATGTCCCCTGCTCCGACCGCCCTCACAAAACTGTACGGGAGAGATTATCGCATCTGATAGCCTTAGGCTCGGGCGACCGCTTCCGGTCCTCCGAGGTCGGTCGTTCGGGCCGTGACGCGGATCCCACCAGTATCGACATTCGGAATCGGGAGCGGAGATCTGCTCGCCGAGCAGGTGGACGGTGCCAGTTAATTCGCGGGCCGCTCGCGAAGTGCTCGCCCCAGGAGTGCGGGGGAAGGGATTCGAACTCCAGTCGCTCCCGTTCGCTCGCCGCGTCGCGGCTCGCTCACCTCCCGCTCCCTAGTTCGAACCGTTCCTTGTCTCCACCCGCGGCTCGCGAAGTGCTCGCCGCAGGAGTGCGGGGGAAGGGATTCGAACCCTCGAACCTCTACAGGAGCGGATCTTAAGTCCGCCGCTTTTGGCCAGGCTCAGCCACCCCCGCGCGGATTCGGCTACCGGCGGCGGGGTGAAACCCCTTTCGGAAGCCCGGGCCCTACCAGTCGACCGAGAGCGTCCCGTCGCCGTGCGGGTCCGGCGCGATCTCCTCGTCGGTCCGCCGGTCGACGACGTGGATCACACCCGCGTCCTTCTTCGCGGGACACGCCTCTGCCGCGCTGACGTTCTCGGCTAGGTCCTCCTCGCCGATGTAGTACGCCTCCGGCTTCGCCATCCCGCTCGCCACGTCCATCACCCAGTTGTCCGCGACCTCGGCACACTTCCCCGCCCCGAAGCACTTGTTCGCCTCGAAGACGATCTTGTACGGCTTCTCCTCGATCGGCGGCCCCTCGCCGCCGATGTCGCTGGCGCGGAGCACCTCGTCGCCGCCGTCGGTCTCGGCCTCGTCGCTCATGTCGCCTCCTCGGCGGCCGCGGGCCTTTCGTCTGTCGGTCGTTCCCGGTCGGTCGGGACGGGCGGACCGGACGAGTGGGTCACTCCTCGACGTGGTCCGCGAGCAGCCGCTCGGCGTGGTCGGGCGAGTCGGCGAGCTCCCACCGAACCGTCGCGGCGTCGCCGTACGCGAGCGCCTCCTTCAGCTCGTCGCGGAGGACGCCCGTGCCGAACCCGACCGTGTCGCCGTCGGCATCGCCGAGTTCGTAGAGTGCGTAGCGATCGGGCGCGCTCCCGACGGTCGAGCGGTCGAGTTCGCGCCAGGGTTTCGCGAGGCTCATCAGAAGGATCCCGTCGGCGTCGGGGTCACCGGTGCGCGTCGAGCCCGTCCTCCGGGCCCTCGACGATCTCGTAGCTCCCCTCGGTCCAACCGTCCTCGACGAAGACGAACACGCGCCCGCCGGCGACCTCGGGATCGGCGACGACCTCGTTGCGCTTACCGTCCCGACCGACGATCACGCCGGGGAACACCTCGTCGCGATCGCCGTCCTCGACGATGACGCGACCGACGCCGGACTCCTCGAGGATCTCGTCGTCGGTCTTGTAATCGTTCACGTACGTCATCACGCCCTCCGTCTCCGTCGGGTCGGTGACGAGCACGTGCGTCTCCTTGCCGGGACCGGCGGTGACCGACCCCTCGGCGGAGTCGGGGGCGCCCCGGTAGAGGGTTGTTCGGCCGTCGAGGTACTCGACGACGACGCCCTCCTCGCGGAGGTCGACGCCGATCGAGGTCGGCGGCACGTCGCTGCGTGATGGCGCGGACATACGCGACGCTCGGGGTGCCGGCCTCAAAAGGGACGCGCTCGGCCCTCGGCCCCAACGCGTCGCTCGGCTGCCGGTCGGACCGCCGGACTGCGGGCGCGCCCTCAACAGCGAGAATCGGCGTACCACATTTAAGTTCCTGCCGCGGGGAGTGCGTGTCATGCAACGGACGCGACGGGCGCTCTTAGGCGTCGGCGCCGCCCTCGTCGGGACCGCCGGGTGCCTCGGCGTCGAGGGCGTCGAGTATCCCGACGCGCCCGAGGCCGCCGACGCGCCGGGCGACGGGGGAGACGGGGGCGACGCCGACGACCCGCCAGAGGACCCCCCCTCCGACGACCCGGCGGACGCCGACGGCGACCCGCCGGTGACGAACGCCGCGCTCGCTGACGCGACGCGCGAGGTCGTCGACGACGCGGTGTGGTTCGCGACCGAGTACCCGGACGCGGTCGCGACCTACCGCGACGCTGTCGCCGAGGCGGTCTCGACGGTCCGGTCGGTCCGGGCGACCGTCGACGAGGAGGCGGCGATCGCGACCGAACAGGTCGACGCGGTCGCCGCCGCGGGGGAGACCGCGGCGTCCCGCGCGGCCGAGGCCCTCGAACCGCACTTCTCGCCCGGGTCCCGGATCCGTGACCGAGTCGACCGCCACGTCGAGGTCTTACGCGAGTTCGCGCCCCGCGGCGACGTGGACCGCGCCCTCGAAGAACTCGACCGGTTGCGCACCGGGCTGGCGGGCATGGGAACCTCCCTCTACGTCGAGGAACAGTTCTCGCGGAACCCGATCCACAACCGCCTGTTCCGGAGGCTGCTGGCGCCGCTCCCGCCGGACAATCCCGAACGGGGTCGCGTCACGACCGGGACGCTCGTCGAACTCGCCGTCGCGAGCCGCGGCTTCTCGACGTTCGCGCACCGGCCGTACGACCGAGATGAGATCGACCGCGACCGCGTCCCGCGCATCTACGGAGACGCCCTTAGTGCCGATCGCCGGCGCGAACTGCGTGCCCGCCTCGGCCCGATTCCGCGGCCCGCCGACCGCGTCGAGGAGCTGTTCTTCTCGTTCGCCCGCCGCCCGCCAGCGGGGAATCGGCCCGAAGAGACGTTCCGCGGTTGGGCCCGCGAACTGGACGGGGTCCCGGTGTACGTCCAGCGGTACCCGGACGCGGAGACCGCCGACGTGCGGCTCTCGACCGCCCTCGACGAGGGCGCCACGGAGGGGCGCGCGCCGATCGACCCGGAGGTGACGCTCGCCGGTTCCGACTTCAGCGGGAACAGTTCGGCGACCGGGGACGGCTCGGCGACCGAGAACGGCTCGGCGACCGAGAACGGCACGGCCGCCGCCGGGGGAATTGGGGACGACGGCGGCCCGACCCCCTGGTACCGCTTCTATCACCGCGAGGCGGAGGGAGAGCGGTACGGCTTCGACGAGCACGCCGGCGTCCAGTACGGCTACCTCGTCCGAGCGGGCGAGTTCCTACTCGCCACCGGCTTCTCCGGCGACGCGTGGGAGGAGCGGACGGGCTGGCACGGCCGACTACGGCACGGGTGGGTGACCGGCGCGTGAACGCGAACGAGATCGGCCTCGTGGCCGCGGCGTTCGCCCTCGTCGGCGCCGGCGCCGGCATCGTCGGCGCGGCCGCGACGGGCTGGGCGGAGACGGCGCTGGCGACCGCCGCGACCGGCGAGACCGCGCGCTTCGGACCCGTGTTCGTCGCCCAGTCGTACCTCGCCGTGACCGCGGCGGTCCTCGTCGGCGCGGTCCCGCTGGCCGGCGTCCTCGGCGTCCTCGTCGGGTCCCGTGCCCGCGGCGTCACCGCCGCGGCTGTGACATGCGGGCTCGGGACGGGACTCGGCGCGCTGGCGTACGGCCTGGTCGCGGTCACCATGATCGTCGTCTCGCAGGGCGACGCCGCCGCGCAGGCGCACGGGCTGGCGGACGCGTTCGTGCCGACGGTCGCGACGGCGTTCGTCGCCGCGGCCGTCGGCGCGTCGACCGGGGTCCTCGGGACGGTGATGCGATGACCCGTTCCGCGGACGGGGCGGACGGCCGGGACGCCGACCGACCCGTCCGGCGAGCGTCGCGGCGGGGCGTCGTCGCGGTCGGCGTCGCCGGGCTGCTCGCCGGCTGTCTGGTGACCTCGGAGGAGGGCGGCTCGACCCCTCGGCAGACCGAGAACGGGACGACCGGCGGCTCGGACGCGAACGACGGAGGCGGGTCCGACGGCGACGAGACCGGATCCGACGGCGACGGAGGTGGGTCCGACGGCGGCGCCGAGGAAGCGACGCCCGACGAGGTCAACCCCGACGGGTCAGGGCTCGTCGTCACCGACGCGACGGTCCGCAACGTGACGCAGGGCGGCGGCTGGACGCGGGTCAGGGCCCGCTTGACCGTCGAGAACGCGGGGCGATTCGAGTACGGAACGATCGAGTTCCGGGCCGACGCGTACGCCGTCCCGCGGGGCTCAGACGAGCGCGAGGCGGTCGGGTTCGCGTCCGTCACGCGACGCTTCCCCCGCGACGACCGGTTCGACGGGACGAGATCGCGGTCGTTCGAGGTGACGATCCGGTTCGAGACCGGCGGGACGCCCGTCCGACCCGACGCCGAGCGGTACGCGGTCGACGCGGCCGTCAGGCGCGCGGAACCGCTCTGATACCCCGGAACCGGTGCGGCCGGCCTCCCTGACAGAGAGACTCGCCGTGATCGCTACCTCTTTGTCCGCGCTCGCGAGCCGTGAACCCATGGAAGGACGGGCGGCGGCGCTCGGCGCCGGGACCGTGTTGAACGCGCTCGCGACCGGCACGGGCGCCGCCTTCGGCATCGACGTCGAGACGCGCGCGACGGTCGACCTCGATCCCGCAGCCGACGGCGTCGCGGGCGAAATCGCCGAGGACCCCGACGCCGACACCGACCTGATCGAGCGCTGCGTGAGCCTCGCGACCGACCGCTGGGGCGACGGCGAGGGCGGCACCGTCCGGACCGACAGCGACGTGCCGCTTGCGGCGGGGCTGAAAAGCTCCAGCGCGGCCGCCAACGCGACCGTCCTCGCGACCTGCGACGCGCTCGGGCTCGTGGTCGGCGACGGCGGCCGCGCAAGTGACGACGCGGTCGGCGACGACCCGGACGATCCCGCGGTCGACGTGACCCGCCTGGAGGCCTGTCGACTTGGCGTGCGAGCGGCCCGCGAGGTCGGCGTCACGGTCACCGGCGCGTTCGACGACGCGACCGCGTCGATGCTCGGCGGCGTCACCGTCACCGACAACGACGCCGACGAACTCCGCGCCCGCGAGACAGTCGACTGGGACGTTCTCGTCTGGACGCCGCCCGAGCGCGCCTACAGCGCGGACGCCGACGTGGCGCGCTGCGAGGCCGTCGCGCCCATGGCTGACCTCGTCACCGACCTCGTGTTCGACGGCCGGTACGGCGAGGCGATGACGGTGAACGGGCTGGCGTTCTCCGCCGCGCTCGGCTTCGACGCCGACCCCGCGGTCGAGGCGATGCCGCACGCGACCGCGGTGTCGCTGTCGGGGACCGGCCCGAGCGTCGTCGCCGTCGCGGACCCCGCCGATCCCGAGACCGACCTCGACGCGGTCGCCGACGCCTGGGCCGACCGTCCCGGAACGCTGCGGCGAACGACGACGAGAGCCGACGGCGCGACCGTCGAGTGAGCGCCCGCGACAGATCACTGACCCTACTACCAATGAGCGACACACCCAACGCGGAGGACCGGAGCCTCGACGAACTGCGACACGAGATAGAGGACATCGACCGCGAGATAGTCGAGCTGATCGCCCGCCGGACGTACGTCGCCGACACCGTCGCGGCAGTGAAGGAGGAGCGCGACCTCCCGACCACCGACGAGGGGCAGGAGGAGCGCGTGATGGAGCGCGCCGGGGAGAACGCCGAGCGCTTCGACGTGGACGCGAACCTCGTGAAGGCGATCTTCCGGCTGTTGATCGAATTGAACAAGGTCGAACAGCGGGAGAGTCGGTAGGGATCGATCAGGCCGAGGCTATACCTGAGCGCCTCGTCGACTTCGTTCGTTCGAGATTCCGGGACGGAACCACTGCTGTTGGTAATGCGGTGTTCGATAGACACCGTGCGAATTTGACTACAGAGCGCGACCGAATCCTCCCGAAGCGGCGACTCCGCGGCCGGAATACGCACCTCGAAGGGACACAGTTCGTCTCCCCGCGATGTCGTGATCGGAACGACGATGATCGTCGGGTCGTTCTCGTTCCCGATATCGTTCTGGACGACTACGCAGGGCCGTGTCCCTCTCTGCTCCGAGCCCTCCGTCGGATCGAACTCGACGATGACGACATCGCCGCGGCGAACGTTCATCGATTACCACTCGGGAACCTCGTCCCGGTCAGTCGGGGCCGTCCCGAATCAGCATCACCTTCACTCGACGGACGGCGTCGAAGTCGCGGATCCGGTACGTGAGCTGTCGGACGCGCTCGGCGTCGCCGCGGCAGAACAGCGACTCCAGACACCACTCGCCCTGGTGGGTGTGACTCGTGTTGAGGATCACGTCCTGATACTCGTGTTGCGCGCCGTGGAGCTCCCGGATGACCTCGTGGTGGCGGTAGTCGAAGCCGACGAGCGCGACCACCTCGCCGGTCGTGTCTTCGAGCCGCGAGTGCGACTCCACGAACTCGCGCATCGCCTCGCGGACAGCCCGCGACCGGTTCTCGATCCCCTCCTCCCGCCACGTCCGATCGAACTCGTCGACGAGGTCGTCCGGGACGTTGAAGCTCGTTCGCATTGTGCCGTCGTGGATCCCGCGAGTACAAGAGGTTCGTTATGACGATTCACCCGGTTCGGTACTAACAACCGCTAAACCCCGCCCGCTCGGAGCGCCGCGTATGCTCTCAAGTGAACTGTTCGGGCCGCTCGCGGGCGCGGTCCTCCTCGGCGCGGTCCACGGCGTCGAACCGGGCCACGGCTGGCCGGTCGCCGCCTCCTACGCCCTCGACCAGACCAACAAGTGGCTGTACGGGTTCGCGGCGAGCGCCATCATCGGCCTCGGCCACCTCGTGAGCAGCATCGCGATGGTCGTCGTCTTCTTCTACGCGAAGAGCTACTTCGATCTCACGCAGGTCAACGAGCCGATCACGGTGCTCGGCGGCGTCCAGATCGGTGGGCCGGTTAGCCTCGTTGCCGGCGCGCTGCTGATCGGGCTCGGCGTCCGCGAGTACGTCCACGGGCACTCTCACGGCTCTCTTGAGGCGTCGGACGATCACGACGCTCACGCCCACGGCCACGATCGCGACCACAGCCACGACCACGACCACAGCCACGACCACGATGACGACGACGGACGCCTCGCTCGATTGAAGCGGCTTCTCCCGTTCGTCGGCGGCCACTCGCACGGCGGCTTCGACGAGGGGGCCGACCGCGGCCTGCTCGGAATCGCGTGGTTCGCGTTCGTCCTCGGGTTCGCCCACGAGGAGGAGTTCGAGATCATCGCGCTCTGTGCCGGGTCGAACTACTGTCTCGAACTGATGAGCGCCTACGCGCTCACCGTCATCGCGGGTATCGTCGGACTCACGTTGCTGCTGATCGCCGGCTACCACCGCTCTCGGGAGCGCGTCGAGCGGTACACCCCGTACCTGCCCGCGTTCTCCGCGGCGGTCCTCGTCGTCATGGGCGTCGGGTTCATCGCCGGGCTGTTCTGACCCGTCGTCGCGCGCGACCACCGTCCGGCGGGGACGCCCCCGTCGGCCGATCGCTTTTTATCCGGCCCGTCGAACTCGCGGTATGACACGCGTCGCCGAACTCCTCGCGTATCCCCTGAAGTCCTGTGACGGCGTCGCCGTCGACCGCGCCGCGATCGGCCCCGAGGGCGCGCTCCGCGGCGACCGCACGTACGCGCTCGTCGAAGCCGGCGTCGACCCGGAGCGCGCCTCCGTCAGCGGTGGCGGCGGCTACGTCAACGGGAAGAGCGAGCCGGCGATCCACGGGCTCAGCGCCGAGTACGAACTCGCCGGCCCGCCCGACGCCACGCCGACGGCCGTGACGCTCTCGCGACCGGCGACGGAACGCGCCCCGGCCGACGAGCGCACCTTCGCGCTCCCCGACGAAGGCGACGCGCTGGCCGACTGGGTCGGCGAGTACCTCGGGTACGCGGTCGACCTCGTGCGAGACGACGCGGGCGGCTTCCCCGACGACCGCGCCGCGCGCGGGCCGACGGTGGTTTCGCGGGCGACGCTGGCGACCATCGCCTCGTGGTTCGAGGACGTGGCGGACGCGACGGAGATGCGCCGGCGGCTCCGCCCGAACGTCGTGTTGGACGACTGCCCGGCGTTCTTCGAGGACCGGCTGTTCGCCGACCACGGGGAGGGCGTCCGCGTCGCGGTCGGCGACACGGCGCTGATCGGCGTCAACCCGTGTCAGCGCTGCGTCGTCCCCTCTCGCGACCCGGACACGGGGGCCGAGATCGACGGGTTCCGCGAGCGGTTCGTCCGGAAGCGCCGCGAGACGCTGCCCGAGTGGACCGCGAGCGACCGCTTCGACCACGACTTCCGGCTGATGGTCAACACCGTCGTCGAGGAGCGATCGTGGGGCGACGTCCTCTCCGTCGGCGACGAGGTCACCGTCGACGGCGTCGTGACCGTCGACGAGAGCGGGACGCCCGTCGCGGGCGCGGACGCGGCGGAGTGACTCTCCGGAAGCGACGCACGAACGGTAAAAGGCGAGCGGGCGGGTCAGCGAGCGGAATCGGAAACGGCCGAGAGCGGGATCAGCGCGCGATCGTAAAAGTGACGACCGCCGTGACGCGTCAGCGCCCGCCGTCGGTCATCGCGACCGGTTCGTCCGCGTCGGCGTCGGCCGGCTCCGCGGCGGACTCGCCGCGCGACGCGGGATCGACCGCGGTGTCCGCGACGCCGAACTGCGTCCAGAAGGTCGCGACGACGACCGCGTACGCGACCAGGTCGTAGTGGACCGCGCCCTCCAGCCCGGTGAACGCGGTGAGCGTGCTGTAGCCGTAGAGGGCGGCGACCCCCCCGACGAACGCGACCTCGTTGGTGAACTCACCGTCGCGCACCGCCGCGGCCGCGCGACGGATCGTCGGGCCGCAGGCGACGAGGAACGCGAGCCCCGAGAGCGCGCCGAGGTTGATGAAGAAGTGCGTCGTCATCTGCGAGTCGAGGATCGACTGAAGGTACTGGACGGTCACCGGGTCGTAGAACAGCCACTCGACCCGGGTCGGGTACAGCACCGCGATGTATGGCGTCGCGACCATCAGGCCGAACAGGGTCGCGACCGCGACGCGCGCCGACGCGAACTGCGAGGCGCGCCGGGACTCGAACGCCTCGTCGCCGGGCGCGACGACGAGGCCGCAGGATTCGAGCACCCCGCGGAGCGCGTCCCGCGAGAGCGACGGGTCGTGGTGGACGCCGACGGTCCCGTTGCGCCGCGTTGCCGAGGCGGCGCTGACGCCGTCGACGTCGCGCAGGACCGCCTCCAGTAACCCCTCGCGGCGGTCGGTCTCGATCCCCTCGACAGAGAACGTGTCGTGGGTGTGGCTCTCCGGCACGCGGGCGACTCGCGGCCCCGAACCGCCGGCGTCGCCCGGACACGTCGAGTCCCCGGTCGGATCGGGCTTCCCCGCCCCGTCGGGCGCGTCGAGTCCCCGTTCGCGGACCACGGCGTCGAGCGGCGACTCGCCGCCGGGGTGGTTGCTGTCTCGCATGAGAGATACCTACGGGTACACGATTATGAAACTTCCCCCGAGCGCGCGCCGCGTCCGGCCCAAACTCCGCGTGCGGCGCTCAGGCGTTGACGGATTCGAGGTACGAGCTCACGATCATCTGTCCCTTGCGGGTGAGCGTGGTTCCGCTGTCGCCGTCGGCGACGAGGTCCTCCTCTCGGAGCGTGTCGAGGATCATCGACGTCTGGGCGACATCGCCGGTGACGACGTCCGCGATGTTCGCCTCGCCGCCCGCGGAGTAGATAGAGACGAGGATCTCCAGCTGCTCTTCGGTCGGGTCGAAGGACTCCAAGTCCTCCATCGCCTCGTCGTACTCGATCTTGATGTACCGGCCGAGGATGTTGAGCGCGCGCTCGTTCGGCACGGTCGTGATCGACGTGACCGTCTGGTCGTCGACGACGTGTTCGAAGACGAGCGCGGGGCGCTTCTTCCCGCCGAGGGTGCGGTCCGTCCGCTCGTAGTCGATCACCGAAGAGAGGTCGACCGTGAACGGGTCCGGACAGTTGTTGAACCGTATCTCGCCCGGCGACACCGACACCGAGGCGCGGTGGTCGGTCGCGTCCGTGACGCGGCCGCCGACCTTCGCTGGGTGTCGCACCGTCACGGTGACGTTCCGCAACAGGGACGTGAACAGCAGCCTGACGAACTTATCCATGTCGTCGGGTTCGCCTTCCACGAGCGCCGAGCGCCGCGACCCGTCGCGCTCGTACGCGACGGTGACGCTGTCGTTGAAGAACGAGCGCAGGTCGCCGGGGACGCTCCCGACGACGACGTCGAACACCCGCGAGAGGGGGATTGTCTCCTTGCCGTCGTCGGTCGCGAGGACCAGCCGTCGCTGGCTCAACAGGACGCGACCGGTCGCCGGCTCGTCGGCGGACAGGCTCGCCGCGTGAACGCGGCCCACGAAGTCGGCGACGACGGACTCCTCCATCGGTACGTTCTGCGCGTCGTACGCTATTTATTGTTACTCACCTCGTATCAGTCGCGATAACGCGCAGTCACGCGATCGGACGGAGGTCGCCGGCGGTGAGGAACCCGGCCGATCGACGACGCCCCGATCCCCGGACGAGGCGACGGAACGTGCCGAACTCGTTCGGCCGCGGAAGCGAACTCGTTCGGTCGTCGGGCTCTCGTCTCGGCGGCGGCGGACGGGGAACAGCAAAGCCTAATGAGGTGGGCACCAAACCGTCAGGTGATGCCCACAGTAGAATACCTCAACTACGAAGTGCTCGACGACCACGGCTGGTCGATGGACGACGATAATCTCTTCGAGGAGGCCGCAGACGCCGGCCTCGACGAAGAGGACTACGGCACCCTCGAAGTGAACCAGGGCGAATACATCCTCGAATCGGCCGAGGCGCAGGGCTACGACTGGCCCTTCTCGTGCCGCGCCGGCGCGTGCGCGAACTGCGCGTCCATCGTCAAGGAAGGTGACATCGAGATGGACATGCAGCAGATCCTCTCCGACGAGGAGGTCGAGGAGAAGAACGTCCGGCTCACCTGTATCGGGAGCCCGGCCACCGACGAGGTCAAGATCGTCTACAACGCGAAACACCTCGACTACCTGCAGAACCGCGTCATCTGATCGGGTTTCTCCTTCGGTAACGGCCGCTCTCACACGGGATCGCGGCGTACGCGGTCCTCGATTCTCTCGGAGCCGGGAGCGGCAGGTCTGCCGCCGTCGCTCGACTCGGACGGCGACCCCTCCGCGTTACCGTCTCGCCCGAACCCGTTCGGTCGAATTTCGCGGCCGTGGGAACGCGCGAAACCCCGTTCGGGGAACCATCCGTACGGTGGGGTATGGTCGAGAAGACGGACCGAAGCGAGGGCGCGAACGGGCCGCGGTCGGCCGACGGTCGCCGCTTCGAGGTGTTCGTCCGCGAGGCGGAGTCGGACCCGCTCCGCCACGTCGGAACCGTCGCCGCCCCGACGCCGGACGCCGCCCACGAGGAGGCGAGCAAGCTCTTCGCGTGGTACGCCCGCGACGTGTGGGTGTGCCCGGCCGCAGAGGTTTCCCGGTTTTCCGCCGGGTCGCTCGCGGACGACGGGGCGGAGGCCGGAGAGAGCGACGATGGCGACGGGGACGCCGACGAACCGCGCGTTTACGAGGAGACGGAGGGGACGCCGACCGTCTCCTGCGGCGGCGCGCCCCCGGCCGACGCGGTCGACGCCGACGACGCGGGGGACCAGCGATGATATCCGTCAGCAAGCTGCTCTGCGGGCTCGACGCCGAGAGCGACGGGCTCCGCTACGACGCGGCCGACGGCTCGAAGAAGCCGCAGATCACCGAGGAGGTACAGCAGCGCCCGGTCGTCGTCTGGAACACCACGAAGCGGTGTAACCTCTACTGCGAGCACTGCTACGCCGGCGCCGACGAGGCGGGCGCGCCGAACGAGCTCTCCACCGCGGAGGGGAAGGCGCTCGTCGACGACCTCGCCGAGTTCGGCGTCCCGGTCCTCCTCTTCTCCGGCGGCGAGCCCCTCGTCCGCGAGGACCTCACCGAGCTGGTCGCGTACGCCGACAACAGCGGAATCCGGCCGGTGCTCTCGACGAACGGCACGCTCCTCACCCGGGAGCGCGCCCGCGAACTGAAGGAGGCCGGCCTCAAGTACGCCGGCGTCTCGGTCGACGGACTCCCCGAGCGCAACGACCGCATCCGGGGCGAGGAGGGCGCGTTCGACGCCGCCGTGCGCGGGATCGAGGCCTGCCTCGACGTGGGGCTCAAGACCGGACTGCGGTACACGATCACCGAGCACAACGTCGACGACCTCGCGGGCGTCGTCGACCTGCTCGCCGACGTGGGCGTCGACCGCTTCTGCTTCTACCACCTCGATTACGGCGGCCGCGGCGCCGACATCTCCGACGTCGACCTCTCCCCGGAGGCCACTCGGAAGGCGGTCACCGACCTCTGTGACCTCACCCGCGAGTACCACGACCGGGGCGAGGAGATAGAGACCCTGCTCGTCGGCAACTACGCCGATGCGGGCCACCTGGTCGAGTACGCCGACCGCGAGATGGGGGAGGATCGCGCCCGGCTCATCTACCGGTACCTCGAACGCAACGGGGGCGACCCGACCGGCGAGCGCGTCGCCGACGTCGACCCCGTCGGCAACGTCCACCTGACGCAGTTCTGGCAGGGGTACTCGCCCGGGAACGTCCGTGACCGCTCGTTCGGCGCGATCTGGTCCGACGAGTCGAACCCGCTCCTCTCCGGGCTCCGCGAGCGGGAGGAACACCTCTCCGGGCGGTGCGCCGACTGCGCGTACCAGTCGATCTGTCGCGGCGGCTCGCGGCTCCGGGCGCTCTCCGCGCACGGCGACCCGTTCGCGCCCGACCCGAAGTGCTACCTCACGGAGTCTGAGCGCGCCGGCGAGGAGGCCCTCGCACGGATCGACGGCCCCGACCGGTCCGCGCCCGCGGACGACTGAGTCGCCGTCCGGCGGCGGGCCTCACTCCGGGCCGCCGTCCGACTCGATCCCCGTGCCGTACTTCGTCGAGAACCGCTCCGCGGGCACCTCGCCGCGCGCGACGCCGATGGCGTCGCGCACGAGTTCGACGGTGGCGTCGTCTCGGGCCGGTTCGGGAACCGGTGGCTCGTCGTCGGTCATACCCGGCCCGACGCGTCGACGCCACCTCCGCGTCCCGCTTCACGTGTGTATCCCTTCAAGAGGACCGCGCTCACCCTTCGACGCCGTCGAAGACGTCGGTTACCAGCTTCGCCTGCGCAGTGCGGAGCCGCTGTGAGAGCGCCGACTTGCTGATCCCGAGCTCGTCCGCGAGGTCGCTCAGGCGCACGTCGCGGTCGTCGTCGAAGTAGCCGCGGACGACCGCGAGTTCGAGGCCGCGGCGCTGTTTCGGCGTCAGCGCGGAGAGGTCGAAGGTGACCTGCTCGGTCGCGTCGGGGCCCTCCACGACCGCGAGCCGGACGAGCCGCACCCGGTCGACGACCTCGCGGAGCTCCTCGACCAGTCGGCGCACGGCGTCGCGGTCGTCGACGTACACGGTCACGAGGATCGTCCCGTCCTCGACGCGCCGGAAGTGCGGGGCGTAGCCGAGCCGGGAGAAGGCGTGACAGAGGCAGTCCTCGCTCACTTCGCCTGTCCCACGGCGCACGTCGCCGTCGGGCGTCGTCACGTCGACGACGCACTCCTCGCCGACGGCGTTGACAGCCACCCCGGCGGCCTCGGTGGCTTCGGTGACGATCGGACACCCGCTGTCGTCGACGAGGTCGACGTCGAGGTCGACCCGCAGGCGGCGGTCCCCGCTGACGGCGGCGTCGGACATGACAGCCGGTACGGGCAGCGCCGGTTTTACTTTTCGGCGGATTCCCGCGGACCGGTTGGACGACCCGAGCCGGGCCGGCGGCGCAGCGCGACCGATCCCGCACCGTTTATTCCTCGCGGGCGGGAGTAGGCGGACGACGTGCGAGACGCGCTCCGCGGTATCGTTGAGCTCGCGCGCCTCGGCAACTGCGTCGCCGCCGGGGGGCTCACGGCCACCGGCGCGTTCGTCGCGGGCGCGGGCGGCGCCCCCCTCCCGACCGCGCTGGCGGCCGCGACGACCGTCTTCGCGGTCGCCGCGGGCAACGCGATCAACGACTACTTCGACCGCGAGATCGACGCGGTCAACCGCCCGGACCGGCCGATCCCCCGCGGCGCGGTGTCGCCGCGAACCGCGCTCGCGACCGCCGCCGTCTGGTTCGCGGTCGCGGTCGCGTTCGCGGTCCGACTCCCGACCCTCGCGATCGGCATCGCCGCGGTGAACCTCGTCGCGCTCGTCACCTACACGAGCGTCTTCAAGGGTACGCCCGGGCTCGGCAACGCTCTGGTCGCCTACCTCGTCGGCTCGACGTTCCTGTTCGGCGGCGCCGCGGTCGGGAACCCGCGCGCGGTCCTCGTCCTCGCCGCGCTCGCCGGTCTCTCGACGTTCACCCGCGAGGTGATCAAAGACGTCGAGGACGTGGCGGGCGACCGCGAGGAGGGGCTCGCGACGCTCCCCATCGCGGTCGGCGAGCGCCGCGCGCTGTGGATCGGCGCGGCCGCGCTCGGCGTCGCCGTGACCGTCAGCCCGCTACCGTACCTCTCCGGGACGCTCGGCGCGGCGTACCTCGCGGTCGTCGCGGTCGCCGACGCGGTCATGCTGTACGCCGCCTACGAGGGCTTCGCCGACCCGGCCGCCGCGCAGCGCAGATTTAAGTACGGAACCTTCCTCGCGGCGGTGGCGTTCGTCGTCGGCCGCGCCGCGGTAGTCGCCTGAGACGGTCCGTTCCGGCCGCGTGAGTCGACGGTGCTGTCGCTCCCGGACGCGACTCATGGTAAAAACGAGAGCCGACTGCGGTCCGAACCGACGCTCGACGGCGGACGGTCAGGTGACGGTCACGCGACGTTGAAGCCCTTGTCGCGGAGGAAGTCCTCCACGCGACCCGAGTGGTTCCCCTGGAGTTCGATGGCGCCGTCTTCGACGGTGCCCCCGCAGGCGAACTTCGACTTGAGATCCGACGAGAGGGAACTCAGGTCCACGTCCTTCGGGTCGAATCCTTCGATGACCGTTACCTCCTTACCGTACCTGCGCTCGTCGATGCGGATGCTGATCTGCTGGGACTCTTTCGCGACGTCCTCGCAGACGCAGAGTTCCTGGGGCAGTCCGCACGTCGAGCAGACTTCCGACATTACAGCCTGAGTCTACAGGATGCCCATATTAAATAGTGTCGGGAAGCCCCCCGTTCAGCGGACGAACCGCCCGACGAGCGGCAGCCGTTCGAGCGCGAGCCGGCGCACGGCCCGCCGGGCCTCGTCGGCCTCGGCGCGCGTCACCGACCCGGCGTACGCGGCGCGCTCGTACGCGGCGGCGACGGTCTCGACGCGCTCGTCCGCGCCGAGCGTCCGGACCGCGTCGACGTAGCTCCGCGGCGTCTCCCCCGGGCGCCGCTCGCGGTAGCGCCCGGCCAACAGCCGTTCGAGGTCCCCGAACGCGCGCTCGGCGTCCGCCCTCGGATCGCGCCGCCGCCGCGGGAGCGCCGGACCAATCCGACGGTGAACTCGTCCCGCGAGTCCCGTCCGGCGGACCCCCGCGACGCCGAGCCCCGCGACGAGCAGCCAGTAGAGCGCGGTCTCCGGGTCGGGGAGCGACCCGAGCGGGCCGCCGTCGCTCCCGTCCGCCTCGGATCCCCTCGCCGACCGCGTGGCCGCCGCCGGAATGGTTCCGGTCCGGGTCCCGTCGAGCCGCGCGATGTCGGTGGGACCGACCGCGCCGCCGCCGCTCGCGTTCCCGACCGTCGAGTCGTTCGTCCCCCCGCTCGGCGCGTCGTCGGTCGTCTCCGCGTCGGTCTGGTTCGGTTCGGGGTCCGGCGTCCGGTCCGGGACGGACGCGTCCGTGTCGACGTTCTCCGCCCCGTCGGCGCGCGCCTCCGCGAGCCGGGTCGCCCGCGTCTCGTCGCGCGGCCCGGACGGGGTCGGGTCGAACGCCACCCAGCCGTGGTCCGGCACGTAGATCGACACCCACGCGTGGGCGTTCTGTCCCCGGACGACGTACTCGTCGTCGCCCACCCGCTGGCCCGGGGTGTAGCCGGTCTCGAAGCGCGTCGGGATCCCCTGCGACCGGAGCATCGCCGCCATCGTCGTCGCGAAGTACACGCAGTACCCGGCGTCCATCTCGAAGAGGAACGCGTCCGCCACGTCCCCCTCGGGCTCCTCGACGGTCAGCGTGTACTCGTACTCCGAGCGGAGGTACGCCTCGACCGCGGCCGCCTGCTCGTACGGCGACTCCGCGCCCGCGGCAGCGACGATCTCCTCTGTTCGGTCGCCGACCCGCCCGGGCGTGCTCTCGGGCAGCTGCGTGTACCGCTCCTCGATGGCCGTCGGGTAGTCGTCGCTGGCGTTCCGGAGCGCCGCGGGGTCTGCGTCGAGCACGCGGCTCCGGACGACCGCCCCGTCGCCCGGTTCGAGCGGCTCCGCGAGCCGGAGGCTCCCCCGCTCGTCGACCTCGACCGCGCCGCCGCCCAGAGCCGAGACCGGCTTCCACGGCGCCGGCAGCGCGGTCGACTCGGCCTCCGAGGTGATCCGCGTCTCGACGAGGTCGCTCGCGCCCGGCGGGCCCGACAGCGAGCCGTTGACCGCTGACCGCTCGCCGCTCCGCACCCACCCATCGCCGGTGTAGGTGTCGTACGCGCCGGTGTGCCAGTTCCGCTCGACCGGGCTCTCGATCGTGTACCGCACCTCCGGCGAGAGCCGCGTCGATCCGACGACGTCCAGCTCGTCGTCGCCGCTCAGGCTCGACTCTAACGTCGTCGTCCCGCGGTCGAGCCCCAGCGGGGCCGCCGCCCCCGCCGGGATCACGGTGACGGTCGCGCTCGCGACGACCATCGCGGCGACCACCACGGCGAACGTCCCCGCGTGGCCGCGGCGCCGGCTCGGCGTCGAGAGCGTCGCGAGGCCGACGGCGAGCGCCAGGCCGACGACCCCGGCGACCGCGGCTCCCGTCTCGGCGTCGCCGGTCAACACGAGGAAGCCGAGCGTCCCTCCCGCGACCGACGCGGCCGCGACGTGTCGCCCGCGCCCGGCGAAGTAGCCGACGAGGAACGTCGGCACCGGCGCCACCGCGAGCACCCAGACGTCCGCGAGCGCCAGCCGCAACACGGAGAGCCCGGTCGACAGCGCGAGGAGGTCCAAGGCGACGCTCCGCGCCGTGAACAGCGCTCGCCGGCTCTCGGGGATCGCGAGGACGTAGGCGGCGAGCCCCGCGGCGAGGAGGAGGCCGGCCAGCCACAGCGCGGTCCGCTCGCCGACGGCCCGCGCCAGCGCGACGCCGCCGAGGCCGGCAAGCGCGACGACGCCGGCGGTCCGTCCCGTCCCGCCGACGACGTTCGTTATTTGGAAGAACACGGCGAGGTACGCCGCGGTGACGACCGCGACGCCGACGACCGCCGGGTCGGCGAGCCGCCCGTCGCCGTCGGTCGGCTCGCCCGGTGAACGGGGTTCCCGGAGCGACGAACCGCGGCTCACGGCGACGCCACCTCCCCGGGGTCCGCCGCGCTCTCGGCTCGGCGCGGGCCGTGGGCTCCGGTCGGCGTGCCCTCCTCCTCGGCCTCGCGGCGCAGGTCCGCGAAGGAGACCGCCCGGTCGCCCGTGCGGAACCGGGCGCCGTCCGCCCCGGCGACGATCGTCACGTCGGCCTCGTCGTCGGCCACAGCTCCCGGGCCGGTCACCGCCGCCAGCTCCAGCACCTCTCGTCGACCGCGGCCGCCCGGTGCCGCCGAGACGCGACCGCCGGGGAGCCGCACGTCGACCGGGACCCCGTCGTCGAGCAGCGCCAGCGCGAGACTCACCGTCGCCCGGGCGAGCTCGTCGGCCGCGACCGCGCTCGCGGCCCGGTCGGTGTCGCCGTGGTCGATACCGGCAAACACCGGTCGTTCCTTCCCGCTGCCGACGTCTGTCCCGCCCGCGATCGTCACCCGGTTCCGCGCGGTCTCGGCCGCGAACTCCTTGACGACGATCTCGTCTCGCTTGGCGGTCGTCGCCCAGTGGACGTCGCGGACCGCGTCGCCACGGGTGTACTCGCGGAGCCGGTCGAACTCCTCCCGTTGCCGGCTCACGTCGACCGCGTCGGCCGCGTACAGCGCCCGCCGGAACCGCGTCGGCATCGGGTCGCGGGGCGGGTACACCGTCACGGCGTCGGTCTCGTCGACGACCAGTTCGCGCTCGAAGAGGCCGAACACGTCGGTCACGGTGAGGTCGATCGGTCCGAGGGTCCGCTCGCCGCGCTCGCGGTACGTCACGCGGTACGACACCGGCTCAGTGCCGACGGACGCTCGGATCGGCGCCGTCGGCCCGTCAAGCCCCTCGTCTACCCGGACAGACACGTCGGCGAGGAACGACGGGGAGGCGTCGCCGCCCCCGACCGCGTCGGGTCCGAACTCCAGGCGGACCTCCCGCGTCTCCCCGACGAATCCGTCGGCGGGCGCCACGTGGCGGACCGCGGGCACGTCGACCCGCAACACTTGGACGTAGCCGGCCGCGAGCGCGATGGCGACCGGGATCACGATCGCGTCTAAGGCGCGGCCGCCTGCTGCGAACGCGCTGGCGGCTGCGACGAGGCCGACGACGCCGGCGACGCGCCCTCGTCGGGTGAGCGCTGGCGTCATCGGCGCGAGGGGGGCGTCATGGGCGGGTCACTCCACGCGAATCCGGTCGAGCGCGTCGCTGACGACGTCCGCGCCGTCGGTCCCGCCCGACTCGGTCCGGACCCGATGCGAGAGCACCGTCGGCGCCTCGGTCTGAACGTCGTCCGGGATCACGTACCCGCGGCCGTCGAGCGCGGCGCGGGCCTGCGACGCGCGGATCAGCGCGAGGCTCCCGCGCGGGCTCGCCCCGAGCTTCGCGTTCCGCCGGGTGAACACCGCGAGCCGGGCCACGTACTCCCGGACCGCCTCCGAGGCCTCGACCTCGCCGACGACCCGGCGGGCCGCCCGCACGTCCGCGATCGTCGCGACCGGCTCGACCGAGTCGACCGGGTGGTCGCCGGTGAGCCGCCCGAGGATCGCGGCCTCCTCCTCGGTGTCCGGGTAGCCGAGCCGGATCTTCTTCGTGAACCGGTCGACCTCCGCGACCGGAAGCTCGTACGTCTGTCCCGGCTCCACGTCGTTCTGGGTCGCGATCACGCAGAACGGGTCCGGCAGCTCGCGGGTGGTCCCGTCGGTCGTCACCTGGTTCTCCTCCATCGCCTCCAAGAGCGCCGACTGCGTCTTCGGCGGGGCGCGGTTGATCTCGTCGCCCAGCACGACGTTCGCGAACACCGGACCGGGCTGGAAGTCGAACTCGTCGGTGCGGCGGTTGAACACGTTGACGCCGGTGACGTCGGAGGGAAGGAGGTCGGGGGTGAACTGGACGCGCTTGAACGAGCCGTCGATCGAGCGCGCGACCGACTTCGCGAGCGTCGTCTTCCCGACGCCCGGCACGTCCTCCACGAGCAGGTGGCCGCGCGCCAGCACGGTGACGAGGACGTGCTCGACCGCGCCTCGCTTGCCGACGATCACGTCCTCGACCTCCTCGACGATGCGGTCCGCGAGCGTGGCGACGTCCGCGGGGGTCTCCGGTCCGCTCCCCGCGCCGGCCCCGGTCGTCGCTCCCGCGGCCTCGGCGTCGCTCGATTCCGCGTCGGCCGACCCCGCGGGACCCGTCCCGACCGGCCCGGACTCTCCGGGGTCGGTCATGTCCGGCCGACCTCGTCCGGGTCGGGCTCCCGCCCCGAGGCGACCGTGCGAATGCTCCCCGTGGTCATCGATATACACCGGCTAAGGCGAGCAACGGCATATGCGTTCCGCCGCCCCCGATCCGCCGTCGCGGCCGATTTCGGCGTCTCGGCCGTCGATCGCCCGGACGCGCGGTTTCCGCACAGCGCTCCGCGATTCCCTTCGGTCCCCCGCGATTACGACTCCCTGACGTTCCGCCCGACGGGCTCGCCGAACGACGCCGCCCCCGTCGCCGGGTCGCGTTCGTAGACGACCTCGCCGCGGACGAGCGTCATCTCGGGAAAGACCCCGCGGAGCCCCTCGAATGGGGTCCACGCGGGGGCGCTGTGGAGCGCGGCGGCCTCGATCTCGCGGGGGTCGGCGATGTCGACGAGGACGAGGTCGGCGTCGCGCCCCGCCGCGACCCGCCCCTTCCGGTCGAGGCCGAATATCTCGGCCGGGTTCGCGGCGACCACGTTCCGGACGCGTTCGAGCGACAGTTCGCCCGTCCGCGCCGACTCCAGGAGCAGGGGGTACAGCGTCTCCACGCCCGGCACGCCGCTCGGCGCGTCGACGAGTCCCCGCCGCTTCTCCTCGACCGTGTGAGGCGCGTGGTCGGTCGCGACCACGTCGACGTCGCCCGCGGCGAGCCGGGCGAACAGTGCCTCGCGGCGCTCCTCCGACCGGAGGGGCGGGTTCATCCGCCCGAACGTGCCGAGCGACCGCGCCCGCTCGCGGGAGAGGTAGAGGTGGTGCGGCGTCACCTCGCAGGTGACCAGTGCGGTGTCGGCGTCGCCCCCGTCCTCGTCGGCCCCCGACCCGCCCTCGCGGGCCTCCGTCACCGCGTCGACCGCCTCCGGCGTCGAGGTGTGCGCGACGTGGAGCTGGGCGTCGCGCTCCGCGGCCGTCGCGAGCGCGCGCTCGACCGCGGCGACCTCGGCGTCGGCCGTCCGATAGGCGGACCACGCGTTGGCGGTCGCGGCCGTGCCGACCCCGCCGAGGTCGCCGTTGAGCGCGCCGTCGTCGAACAGCGTCGCGTCCTCGGCGTGGACCGTGACCGGCACGTCGCGGGCGCTCGCCTCGTCGAGCGCGTCGGCGAACAGGTCGGCGTCGATCCCCATGTCGCCGGTCGAGTCCGCGAGGAACACCTCGCCGAGCGCGAAGAGGCGCCGATCGAACAGCTCCTCGGGGTCCCAGTCGGGGGTCACGCCGCCGTTGATCCCGTAGTCGACGAGCGAGTCGGCCGCGAGCGCGGCCTTCTCGTCGAACGCCGCGCCGTCGACCGTCGGGGGCGAGGTGTTCGGCTGGTCGACGACGGTCGTGACCCCGCCGGCGGCCGCGCTCTCGGACCCGGAGGTCCACGTCTCCTTGTGCCCCCCGCCGGGCTCCCGGAAGTGGACGTGGACATCGACAGCGCCCGGCAGGAGGTGCCTCCCGCGGGCTTCGAGGACGCGCTCGCCGCCGTCGGCGCCGAGCCCCTCGGCGACCGCGTCGATCCGTCCGTCGTCGCCGATACGCACGTCTCGCACCCGGCCGTCGGCCAGCGTCGCGCCCGTGATGAGCATCGTTGTCGGCCGGTCGCGGCGAGCGGGATAAACGCTGGTGGTTCCGGGCGGGCGCCGGCCGACCGCGACGGCGACGCCTCGCAGGTCACCACAAGAGGTTTGCCGCCCGCGGCGGCTCGTCTCGCGCATGGTCTCGCCCGTCCCCGCTCCGTCGGTTCCGCTCTCCCTCGCTCTCGCGGTCGTCGATTCGGTCGTCGGCTGGCTGTGGACGCTCGCGCTGCTGGGCTTCCCCGGGCTCGTCGCCGCGGGACTGTGCGCGCCGTTCCTCGCGGCGTCGCGCCTCCGGGCGCTGTTCGAGGCGCTTCCCCCGGCGGGGCGGGTCCTCCCCTCGTACCTTGCGGTCGCGGTCGGGCTCTCCGTCCCGTACCTCGTCGGGGTCGGCCTCACGGTGGCGCGCGCCGGCGAGGCGGGGCCCGCGTGGAGTTCGGGGTTCCTCTCAACGGCGCTTCTCGGCGGCGTCCTCGTCGGCCTCGTCGCCCCGGCGGCCGCGGTCGCCGTGCTGCCGCGGTTCGGGGTCGACTGGGACCCGACGGGATACGGCGTCGGGACGTGGCTCCTCCTCGGCGCCGCCGGCCTCTGGTACGCGGTCGTCGCCGCCGTGCCGCTCGCCGCGCTCGCCGTCGGGATGGCGTTACCGGGCGGGTACTGACGGCGACGCGCGAACCGGGCGACCCGACTCCGCGGGACCTCCCAATTCCATAACACTTTGTTGCCTCGCGTCGAGACTCCCCCGCGCATGCTCCCCGCACCATTCCGGCTGTTCTTCGTTGCCGTCCCCCTCCTCGTTAGCGCCGGCGCGCTGGCGATGGCGGCGTTCCCGCGAAAGATGACGAGCTGGCAGACCCGCTCGCCAGACGGATCGACGGGGCGGATCGAACCGAGCGACACGCGGATCCTGCTGATGCGCGTGATGGGCGTCGTCGTCGCCGCGCTCGCCCTCCTGATGGCGTTCGGTACGTTCTCGTTCATCCCCTGAGGCCCGCGGTTCCGCGCCCCGGCCCGAATCCTTGTCACGCGGTGACGACGCTCCGATACGGTTTTGGGTCGCCCCGCGGAACTCCCGACAAATGCTGTCTCGACAGTTCGTCCGGGAGAACCCCGAGGTCGTCCGCGAGGCGCTCGACAACAAGGGCGTCGACGTCGACCTCGACCGGATACTCGACGTCGACGAGGAGTGGCGGAAGCTGAAACAGCGCGGCGACGACCTGCGCCACGAGCGCAACGAGGTCTCCTCGACGATCGGCGAGCTGAAAGCCGCCGGCGAGGAGGAGGCGGCCCAGGAGGCGATCGAGCGCTCGCAGGAGCTCAAGTCGGAGCTCCAGGAGGTCGAGGCGCGCGCCGGCGAACTGGAGCGCGAACTGGAGGCGTCGCTGCTCGAACTGCCCCAGATCCCCCAAGACTCCGTGCCGGTCGGCGCGGACGAGTCGGAGAACGTCGAGGTGCGCCGCGAGGGGTTCGACGACCGCCGCGAGGTCCCCGCCGACGTGGAGCCGCACTACGACCTCGGTGAGGACCTCGAGATCCTCGACTTCGAGCGCGGCGCGAAGGTCGCCGGCGGCGGGTTCTACGTCGCGAAGGGCGACGGCGCGCGCCTCGAACACGCCCTGATCCAGTTCATGCTCGACGTCCACCGCGAGCAGGGGTACGAGGACGTGTTCCCGCCGATCCCCGTCAACTCCGAGTCGATGCGCGGCACCGGGCAACTCCCGAAGTTCACCGAGGACGCCTACCGCGTCGAAGGGTCGAACGAGGACGACTACGACGACGACGACCTCTGGCTGCTCCCGACCGCGGAGGTGCCGGTCACGAACCTCCACCGCGACGAGATCCTCCTCGGCGAGGACCTCCCGCTGAAGTACCAGGCGTACACGCCCAACTTCCGACAGGAGGCGGGCGAACACGGCACCGAGACGCGCGGTATCGTCCGCGTCCACCAGTTCAACAAGGTGGAGATGGTGAACTTCGTCCGGCCCGAGGAGAGCGACGAGCGCTTCGAGGGGCTCGTCGACGAGGCCGAGGAGGTGCTCCGCCGCCTCGAACTGCCGTACCGTATCTTGGAGATGTGTACCGGTGACCTCGGGTTCACGCAGGCGAAAAAGTACGACGTCGAGGTGTGGGCACCCGCGGACGACATGGACGAGGGCCCGGAGCAGGGGGGCCGCTGGCTGGAGGTCTCCTCGGTCTCCAACTTCGAGGATTTCCAGGCGCGCCGCGCCGGGATCCAGTACCGAGAGGAGCATCACGAGTCCGCGGAGTACCTCCACACCCTGAACGGCTCGGGGCTCGCGGTCCCGCGGATTGTCGTCGCGATCCTAGAGTACTACCAGAACGACGACGGCACCGTCACCGTCCCGGAGGCGCTCCGCCCGTACATGGGCGGCACCGAGGTCATCGACGGTCACGACGCGGTCGGCGAGTCGAAGCTAGGCGGGGAGTAGCCGGCGCCGCCCCCTCGGTCGCGGCCGCTACTTGTTCTCTAGGGCGTCGAGGATACACGCGGCGGCGATCACCGCCTCCTTCGGCACGCCGCTCGCGTCGTCGATGGTGACCGTGTAGGTGTCGCGCATCGAGAACTGCCCCGCGATGTCGCCGACGTGGCCGCCGTCGGCGTCGAATATCTCGTACTTGTTCGGGATCAGGTTCGCGGGGCCGACGAGGTGCCGGAGCGCGGACAGCACCTTGTTTTTCGACCGGATCGTCGCCAGCGCCTCGCCAGTGTCGGGGTCGCGAATCGTCCAGTTCTCGACGAGAAGCGAGAGGTCCTCGTCCAAGACGACGACCTCCTCGCCGGTGCCCGCGTCGGTGATCGCGTAGTTGCCCGCGACGTCCATGATGCCGCCGGCCTTCACCGAGAAGGCGTCCTCGCCGTCGGCCGTGACGAACGGGAACTCCTCTTTCAGCTTGAACATCTTCTGTTTCCCGCGCAGGACGACATCGCCGGCGCTGTCGGTGACGGCGTACTTGTTGCGGACCAGCGACTGCGTGACCTCGTATCGGTCGTCGCTGAGGTCCACCGTTGAGATGTCGTACGCGCTCGACTCGGCGGGGAACGTGGAGGGGTCGACCATGGGTGTCGACGCGCGTCACCGCCGGAAAAAGCTTCCTGCTCTCTCCGCGGCGCCCGCGGCCGGCCGGTAGCTCAAGCGATCGTCGTAGCCTCCGAGACCCCTTTTGAAACGGCGCACCGTCGTGACGGTAATGTCTCGACTCGCCCTCGTCGCGGTCGCGTGCCTCGTCGTCCTCGCCGGCTGCCTGTCGGGCGGCGCTCCGGGCTGCCCCGCGATAGGACCGGACGGCGAACGGGTCGACGATCCGGTGTGTCCCGACCAGCGGACGGGCGGGCTCTCGCTGTCCCTCGATCGGGACGCGGAGACCGTCCGCGTCGTCGCCACGAACGTGGGCGACGAGCCGGTCCCGATCAATCCGGACCGGTGGGTCGTCTTCCGGAACGCCACCGACTCGGGGGCGCCCGAGTGGCGGGCGGCGGCGAACGCGCCGGCGGGAACGTACAACCTGACCGTGATCGAACTGCCCCCCGACGAGACGCGGACGTGGGCGCTCCGCTACGACCCGACCGCGACGGACGCGTCCGACCGGCGCGACGCGGTGCTCGACCGGCCGGGCGAGTACGTCTTCTCGCTCGGGTCGAACAACAGGACCTACGTGATCCCCTTCGAGATCGAGGCGTGAACGGCGGCGCGCGCCGCTCAGACCGCCTCCTCGCTCTCCCGCTGTCGGTGGTGACGCCGGAGGACGCCGACCTTGTTCGCGACCGCGGCCGCCAGGTCCCGGAACGCCGCCGCGGCCTCGCCGTCGCCGTCGGAGACGATCGGCTCACCGTCGTCGCCTCCCGCGCGGACGGCCGGGTCCAGCGGCAGCGATCCGAGGTACGGGACGTCGACCGATTCGGCGAGCGTCCGCCCCCGTCCTCGCCGAATATCTCGTGTCTGTCCCCGCAGCTCGGCCAGACGAACCCGCTCATGTTCTCGACGACGCCCAACACGTTCGTCCGGTACTCCCCGAACATCTGAACGCCTCGACGGGTGTCGCCCACGGCGACGGACTGCGGCGTCGTGACGACGACCGTCCCCGTCACGGGGAGGTTCTGAAGCACCGTCAACTGGACGTCGCCCGTCCCCGGCGGCAGGTCCACCACGAGGTAGTCGAGCTGCCCCCACGACACGTCCTCGAAGAGGTCGGTGAGCGTGTTCTGCGCGACCGGTCCGAGCTGACCGACCGGCAGCGCGAAGCGGCGCGCACCGCGCACTTCGCCGGGTTCTTCGAGTGGCCCAGCGAGCACACCGGAGAGGAGATGGCGTCGATGATGGATATCTCGCAGACGACGTTCACGCAGCACCTTCGCGCGGCCGAAAACAAGCTGTTCACCGCGCTGTTCGACGACACCGTGACGGTGTCGTGAACGGCCCCCGGAGCGGTGACCGGTCGGCCACGGGGCGGTGATCGGTCGGCCGCGAGACGGTCGGCTGCGGTATCCCTCAACTCCGGTGCCGGTCGGCTACGGCGTCAGTCGGTCGACCGAGACCCACTCCACGTCGGCGGCGCGGACCCAGTCCGCCGCGCGCACGCCGCGTCCGCCGCCGCCGACCGACGTCACCGCGAACACCATCTCCTTGCGGACGCCGCCGGCGAGCCGCACGTCGAGCGAGAGCTCGCGCGGCGAGAACCGGTGGTCGGCCTCGACGACGCGCACCAGGTGTTCGGAGTGGGGCAGGTCCTCGACCGTCTCCACGTCGAGGTACGTCCGGAAGTCGGCGCCGAACTTGAAGCCGGTCTTCGGCACCGCGTCGGCACCGCGGAGGCGCTCGTACACCGCGAGCCGGCGGTCGAAGCGGTCCCCCTCCACCTCGCGGCCGCGGGCAACGATCCGGGCGGCGTCGTCGCCGGCAACACCCCCCTCGTCTCCGACCGACGTGGACAGCGCCAGCCGGCCGTCCGCGACCAGCGACGCGGCCTCGACGAGGGAGAGCTGGAGCGCGCCCTCGACGTCTGCGGCCCGTCCGGTGAGCGGGCGGCCGTAGAAGCCGCGCTCGTACAGCCCCTCGGGGGCGTCCCAGACGACGACGCGGTCGGCGAGGAGGACGCCGCTCAGGTCGGCGGGGGGCTCGTAGTCGGTCGCGCCGTCGACCGCGCCGCCCTCGGCCGCGAAGTAGGTGATGTCGGACTCCTCGTCGACGACCGCGAGGGTGCGGCCCGCGAGCCCCGTGGCCGCGACGGACTCCCGCTCGCCGACGACCCGAATGGGGTACTTGATCTTGCCCGTGTCGGGCGTCTCGCCGCGCTCGTAGGCGACGAAGTCGACCGCGTCTCCCGGCGCGTCGCTCCCCCCGGGCCACGGCTCGCGGGCGGGCGAGAGGTAGAAGCCGCGGTCGCGGAGGTCAGAGTAGACGAGGAACCGCACCGCGAAGCGGTCGGCGGCGGCCGCGCTCGCGACGAAGAAGCGCTCGAAGCCGACGGGGTCGCCGCCCGACACGCCCGCCGCGTCGCCCCCGAGTTCGATCCCGGAGAGGTCGCCGCGGAACAGGAGGTGGGCGGCCTCGACCCGCGAGAGCGCGATCTCGTTGCCGTCGAGCGGCCGCCCGTACCCCCGGGCGTCGTAGAAGCGCTGGCGGGCGTCCCCGCCCACGCGGACCGCGTCGCCCCGCAGGTGTCCCGTCGGTTGCATACCCGTCACGGCGGCCGGGCGAGGGAAGGGGGTTGCGGTCGGCGGTCGGGGCCGGTCACTCGTCTTGGATGAACTCGCCCGAGCAGTCGTACTCGATCAGCTCGAACCCGTTCGCGGCCACCACGCTCCCGTTGTAGGGGTCGGTCCGCTCGTACTGCTGGTGGATCGTGACGTTTTCCACGGCCGTCTCGCGGGTCCGGTTCCAGTCCTCACAGAGGTAGTTCGCGAGGTACGACCGGTGGTTCTCGTTGTCCGTCGACGCGACGTTGCCGAGGTACTTCCGCCAGCGCGCGCTCCGGTAGGTGGCCTCCGCGCGCGTCGGCCGGTCGAACTCCACGGGCGAGTCGCGCAACACGTCTCGCTCGGTCCCGTCGGCGAGGGTGCCGACCGTCACGAACCACCGGGTCGTGCGGGTGGGATCCGGTGCGAACATCCGCCAGTGTTGGTCCATCTCGACGGTTTCGAGGGCGTTTTCGGCCGGGTCTGGCGTCTCGGCGTAGCCGACCGCCTGGGCGCTCGAGAGGACGATCAGCACGAGGAAGACGTACGGCACGACCGTCGAGAGGAGCGGTCGTCCGCGTCCGACTCGCGCGCGGAGGCCGGCGACGGCGCCGCTCGGCGTCGGTCGGGGTATCGACGCGTCGAGCGAGGCGAGCGACTCTCCGACGGACTCGAGGCGCGCGCGCCACCGTTCGAGGGGCGCCGGCGGGCCGAACCGATCCACGGCGCGCTCCGCGGCGTCCCAGACCGGGGTCTGGAAGAACGGCACGAAGCCGACGACGACGACGATGGGGAAGAGGCCGATCGGCATCGTGACCGCCATGCCGAGGTGCATCCCGACGAACAGCGAGGCGATCGCGGCGCGCGGGATTCCCGTGAGCAGGATCAGCAGCGGGGAGGCGAACAGGAGCGCGATCCACAGGACCGTGAGACCGCGGAGCAGGCCGGTGAACTCGGCGAGGTGGTTCCCCAGCAGGTAGGTGAAGTGGTCCGCCTGCATGATGTACGCGACCGCCTCGCCGTCCATCCAGAGGTCGCTCCCGCGCTTGTGGATGCCGTTCGTCACGTACATCAACAGCACCTGTATCAGGACCGCCATCGTGGCGACGGTCGCCACGGCGGACCCGGACGGCCCGGCTGTCGCGGACTCATCGCCGTCGTCCGCCCCGGGATCTCTCTCGGAGCCGCCCGCGCCAGCGGCGGCGTCCGCGTCGGTCCCCGCGCCTGCCCGCCTGAGGGCGTCGACCGACCAGCGGGCGCCGAGCGGGAGGAAGACGCTCCAGAAGAGCAGCATGCGGAGCAGGCTGTCGCCCGAGTTCAACACCATCGGGTTCCGGGCGTGGAGCGAGAGCAGCAGCAGCCACGAGGCGAGCGCCGCGAGCCGCGTCCGATAGCCGGCGAGCAGCGCGAGGGCGAACGCGCCCGCGAGCGCGAACAGCAGGGCCACGGCCCACGGCTCACCGACGAGCGCGTGGACGGAGTACACCTCCCCGTAGTCGGCGAACAGCGCGCTCCGCGGGAGCACGCCGTCGTCCGTGTAGAAGGCGGACAGCGAGCGCGACCGCCGGATCAGGTCGGCGATCACCAGCGTACCGAGGCCGATCCGGAAGGCGGCGAGCGCGCGCAGGTCCACCGAACACCGCGCGGCGAGCGCCGCCGAAAGCCGTCGCACGACGGTCCGGAACCGCGATCGGGCGGTCGCGACGGAGGAACTTCGAGCCATGATGTCGGACTCCAACTTGTTGGAGAGGCCGAGGGACCTGTATAAGTTTTCCGTGCGCGGGACGGACCGCGTCCGCCTCGGCGCCCGCCGGGGTACCCGGCAACCGGTATCCCCCTTCTGCGCTCGCCGCAATCTTCCGCTCCGCCGCCACCGCAACCCCGGCTCCGGGTCCACCGCAATCCTGAACTGCGGCGGCGACGTAGGTTCGCGAGTGATGGACGGGGATATCCCCGACGATGAGGCCGTCATCCTCTTCGACGGCGTCTGTAACCTCTGTAGCGGGTTCGTACAGTTCGTCGTCCCCCGCGACGCGGAGGGGAAGTACCGCTTCGCCTCGCTCCAGTCCGACGTGGGACAGGCGCTGCTGGCCGAACACGACCTTGCGAGCGACGACCTCGACTCGGTCGTCCTGATCGAGGACGGCGAGAGCTACGTGAAGTCGTCGGCGATCATCGAGATCGCGTCGGGGCTCGGCGGCCGCTACCGGCTGCTCTCGCCGTTCCGCTACGTCCCGAAGTCGGTCCGCGACCGAGTCTACGACTTCGTCGCCGACAACCGATACCGGTGGTTCGGGAAGAAGGACCGGTGTATGATGCCCACCGGCGACGTGGAGTCGCGGTTCATCGAGTGAGCGAGGCGTTACCCCCGGCTCGCTCACTCCGCGTCGCGCCGATCACTCCGCGTCGCGCCGCTCGTAGGTGACGAACGCGAGGTCGTCGTCGGTCTCGCGGGCGCGCTCGACCCACGTCTCCCGGTCCCAGTCCGGAAACCGCGTGTCGCCGTCGGGGCGCTCGGGGATCTCGGTGATCTCCATCCGGTCGGCGCGGTCGAGGTACGCCTCGTACACCGTCGCGCCGCCGATGACGTACACGTCGTCGACGCCGCGGTCGGCGGCGTCCGCTCTCGCCCGCGCGAGCGCCGACTCGACGTCGTGCGCGACGACCGCGCCGTCGGGGAAGTCGCCGTCGTCGACGGGGCGGGTCGTCAACACGACGCTCGTCCGCTCGGGGAGCGGGCCGCCGACGCGCTCGGCGATGCGTTCGTACGTCTTCCGACCGACGATCACCGGGTGGCCGGTCGTGAGGCGCTTGAACCGTGCCAGGTCCGCTGGGTAGTGCCACGGCATCGCGTCGCCGTCGCCGATCACGCGGTTCTCGGCGACGGCGGCGACGAGGACGAGGTCCGGGTTCGAATCCATGCCCGCCATCACTCCGCGACCGCGAACGAGATGCCGTCCGCGGAGTCGTAGTCGACGACCTCGACGTCCTCGTAGGTCAGCTCGTCCAGCGGCTTGTCCGCGATCTCGATCCGCGGGCGGTCGCGGGGCGTCCGCGACAGCTGTTCGAGCAGGCCGGGCACGTGGTCGTACCCCTCCTGCCCGTTCGGCTCGTCGGGGGCGGTGCGCTCGACCCAGCTTTTCACGTCGAGGTAGTCCTCCTTGCTCTCGACGTTCGCGAGCCGCTCCTGGACGTAGCGGAGATTGTTCGCGTACCACTTCCCGCGCTCGCCGCGGCCGCAGTAGACGTGCGCGTCGACGACCGTGTGGCCGAACTCCCCGACCTCGAAGCCGGTCCGCTGCGCGAGCGCGTTCGCCAGCAGCGCGTACGCCGCGATGTTGAACGGGACGCCGAGCGCGATGTCGCCCGACCGCTGCGTCAGGTGGAGGTTGAGCCGGCCGTCTTGGACGTTCACCACGAAGGTGTAGTGGCAGGGCGGTAGCGTCGAGACGGCGGCGTTCGCCGGGTGCCACGCGTTCACGACCATCCGGCGGGAGTGGGGGTTCTCTTCGAGCGTGTCGAGGACGTACTGAATCTGGTCGAACGTGCGCCGCCGCGTCCCGTCGTCGTCCTCCTCCACGGTGACCCAGCGGTCCGCGTCGTCGGGCCACGTCTCGCCGGGGAGTTCGGCCGCCGCCTCCGGGACGGGGTACCGCCGCCAGAACCGACCGTATGCGGTGTCGAGCTTCCCCTCCTCGTCGGCCCACGCGTCCCAGATCTTCGTCTCCTCGCGGAGGTTCCGGATGTGCTCCTCGCCGGAGAGGTACCACAGCACCTCGTGGATGAGCGAGTTCCACCGGTAGCCGTCCATCTTCTTCGTCGTCAGGAGGGGGAACCCCTCCGCGAGGTCGACGGTGTACTGCCCGCTGAACGTCGCGATGGTGTCGACGCCGGTCCGGTTCGGCTTGTACGTGCCCGTCGAGAGCGCGTCGTCGACGAGATCGAGGTACTGTTGCATGGTGGGGTGGACGCGCCGGGACGGCCGTCGCCGGCGCGGGCTGATATCGGATGAAACGGGGCGGGGAACCTAATAACGTTGATCGAACCCGCCGCAGTCACCGGTACCGCTCGGGGACGTACGGGTCCAACACCGCCGGCAGCAGCGGGAAGAACACTGCGGCGGCGTCCGCGAGACGCCGGCGAAGGACCGCGTACACGGCGGCGACGATCACCGTGGCGACGACGAGCCGTCGGAGCGGCCCGTCGAGCAGGAGGTACAGCGGCACCGACATCGCGACGGAGAGCGCGAGGTCCTCCACCGCGCCGTCGTAGCGGACGCCGCGGCGCGGCGGGATCCACCGATCCCGGTGGTGGTCGTACACCGCCTTGTCGGAGTTCCCCTCCCACGGGCGGAGCTCCAGCCCGCCGCCGTACATGTCGGTGACGCTGTGGAACGCCGCCCCGAGGAGGAAGAACGCGGCGCCGACGGTGACGGGTGACGGCGCCAGCGCCGCCGCGAGCAGCGCCGGCACCGCGATCACCGGGTAGTACACCGGGTAGTGGAGCGTCCGCCGGTGACCGACGTACATGTCCAGATCCGGCGTGAGGCCGCCGAGAAAGCCGGCGACAAACCCGATCGGCGCCAGCTCCGGCGCCACGAGCGCCAGCGGGGTCGCGAGCAGCATCCCCGCCAGCACGTGGGTCGGGAGCATCATTGTGATCGTACTCAGGCGACAGAAATATATGAGTATGTCGCCCGGCCGTTTCCGTCGCCCGACCGTCTCGATCGCTCGACCGCGGCGCCGACCGTCGCGCTTCGCGCGGACGGTTTATATACGGGCGGTCAAACCGGGACGTATGCTCATGACGCCGGGGCCGACCGCGGTCCCAGAGCCCGTGCGCGACGCGATGTCCCGTGAGCTGATACACCCCGACGTAGACCCGCGGTTCCGGGAGATATACGACCGGCTCACCGACCGGCTCGCGAGGGTCTACGGCGTCGACACCGACGCACCCGGAGGGGACGCCCGCGATGTCGTCGCCCTCGGCGGCGAGGGGATCCTCGGGCTGGAGGCGGCGGTCGCGTCGCTCGTCGAGCCCGGCACAGAGGTGCTGTGTCTGTCGAACGGGCTCTACGGCGAGGGGTTCGCCGACTTCGTGGAGTCGTACGGGGGGACCCCGACCCTGGTCGCCGCCGACCGCGACGAGCCGCTCCCGGTCGACGCGCTCGACGAGGCGCTGGCGGGGGACGAGGCCGACTTCGACATCGCGACGATGGTCCACTGCGAAACACCGACCGGCGCGCTCAACGACGTTACGGCGGCGCTCGACCGGATCGAGGCCGCAGACGCGGAGGTCCTCACGGTCGTCGACGCCGTCTCGTCGCTCGGCGGCGTCTCGGTCCCGACGGACCGGATCGACGTGTGCCTCGGGGCCTCACAGAAGTGCTTCAGCGCGCCGCCCGGGCTCGCGACCGCCGCGGTGAGCGAGCGCGCGTGGGCCGCGATGGAGGAGCGGGACCCGCACTCGCTGTACGCGAACTTCCTCCCGTTCCGCGACGTGAGCGACGGGTTCCCGTACACGCACCTGACGACCGAGGTCGTCGCGCTCGACGCGGCGCTCGGGCTGCTGCTGGACGAGGGCCTCGACGCGGTCCGAGAGCGACACGAGGCGGCCGCGGCCCGGTGCCGCGAGCGCGGTGCGGAGCTGGGACTGGAGCCGGTTCCCGACCCGGAGCGCAGTTCGCCGACGGTGACCGCCTTCGAGGTCCCCGGTCGGGCCGAGGCGCTTCAGGAGCGGCTGCGCGAGGAGCACGACGTGATTCTCGCGACCGGACTGGGCGAAGACGCCGGAGACGTACTCCGCGTCGGCCACATGGGTCACAACGCGCGAGTCGAGCGCGTCGACGAGACGATGGACGCGCTGGCGGCGGTGTTATGAACGAGGAGTGAGACGAGCCCGCAAACCGCCGATATCTTCAACTCAGACGCGGCGGGCGATCCGGTTATGCCGTCGCCACGCGAGGCGATCCGGGAGCACGGCTGGACGGTCGAACACGTCCCCCACGAGAGGATCGCGAAGTACAACGCCTGTTACCGCGTCGAACTCGACGGGGAGCTGATCTACCCGCCAGCGGCCGACGACCTAGGCATCCCGAGGAACGAGGTCTGGATCTCCGAGAAGTGGTCGAGGTACGACCGGTTCATCCTGTATCATGAGCTCAGAGAGATCCTCCACCGGGCGAACGGCCACGACAAGTCCACGGCGCATCGGCTCGCCGAACGCGACGAACTGTCGCTGTGGCGGGACAACCCCCGCTGGCGGGTGATGAACGCCGAGTGGGACCAGGGACGAGCGCACCTCCCGTTCCCGCACGAGGGAGGCGGCCTCAGTCGGCGGACCGCCGCAGCAACAGCGCGATCCCGGTGAGCGACACCGACATCCCGAACAGGATCACGCCGAGGTAGCCGACCGCGATCGACCCGATGTCCTGAATGTGCGAGTGGTACTCGTCGGTCACGTGCGCGTACAGCAGGAGGGTGCCGACCGCGCTGAGCAGGAGACCGACCGCGTTCACTACCAGCCCGAGCTTCGCCATGTCTCTCGTGTCGTCCACGCTCCAGGTAAAAGTGAGCGGTGGAATGGAACGTCGCGGCCTCGCCGCCTCCGGAACGCCCTTGCCCCCGCCGCGATCAGTAGCGGACAGTATGAACCACCGCGAACTCGGCGATGTCGGCGAGGTCAGCGAGGTCGGCTACGGCGCGTGGGAGATCGGGAGCGACTGGGGCGAGGTCACGGAGGACGAGGCGGTCGCGGCGGTCGAGACTGCGCGCGACGCCGGGATCGACTTCTTCGACACCGCCGACGTGTACGGCGACGGTCGCTCTGAGCGGATCCTCGGCGAGACGCTCGCCGACGAGATCGCGGCCGGCGACGTGACCGTCGCGACCAAGGCCGGTCGCCGACTCGACCCCCACGAGCCCGACGGGTACACGGAGGCGAACCTCCGCCGGTTCGTCGGCCGCTCGCGGGAGAACCTCGGCGTCGAGACGCTTGACTTGGTCCAACTCCACTGCCCGCCGACGGACGTGTACTACCGGCCGGAGACGTTCGACGCGCTCGCGACGCTCGAATCCGAAGGTCGGATCGACGCCTACGGCGTCAGCGTCGAGCGCGTCGAGGAGGGGCTGAAGGCGATCGAGTATCCCGGCGTCGAGAGCGTCCAGATCATCTTCAACCCGTTCCGGCAGCGGCCCGCGGAGCTGTTCCTCGACGAGGCCGCCGCGCGCGACGTGGGCGTGATCTGCCGGGTGCCCCTCGCCTCGGGGCTGCTGACGGGCACGCTCTCCCGCGACGACGAGTTCCCCGAGGACGACCACCGGAACTACAACCGCGACGGCGACGCCTTCGACGTGGGCGAGACGTTCGCCGGCGTCCCCTTCGAGGCGGGCCTCGACGCGGCCGACGCGCTCGACGAGCGCCTGCCGGACGACCGGCCGCTCTCGGAGTTCGCGCTGCGCTGGATCCTCGACCACGACGCCGTCTCGACCGCGATCCCGGGCTCGACGACCCCCGACCACATCCGGGCGAACGCGGCCGCGAGCGTGGCCGCCGCGCTCTCCGACGCCGAGCGCGAGGCCGCGGCGGCGGTGTACGACGAACACGTGCGCGAACACGTCCACCAGCGCTGGTAGGTCGCGGCCGCGGGACCGCGAGTCCGGTCGGGCCGGCCGCGAAACGCGTTCCTTTTTTTGCGCGACCGCGACCGGATCGGCAGAGACGACCGTGGAGAGCGAACGCGAGGCGGCGGCGACCGAGCCCGACGACGAACGCGAGGCGGCGGCGACCGAGCCCGACGACGAGCGCGAGCGCGGCGAGATCCCCGACGACGAGCGCGAGGCGTTAGAGACGATCGCGCACGGCGCTGTGCTCACCTCCGGCGGGGTCGCCGGCCAGCGCGCGCTAATCGTGGCGGCCGAGTTCGCGCTGACCCGCGGGCTCGGCCCGACCGCCTACGGCGTGTACGCGCTGGCGTGGCGGATCGCTCAGCTCTGCTCCCGGCTCGTGACGTTCGGCAGCGTCCCCGCGATCCAGCGGTACCTCCCGGAGTACGCGGACGACGGGGGCCGGCAGGGCGCCGTCGCCGGTCTCGCGTACGCGACGACGATCGGGTTCGGGGTCGCGATCGCGGCCGGCGTCTGGCTCGCGGCGCCGGAGATAAACGCCCGCACCGTCACCGAGCCGGCGTTCACGGGAACGATGCGCGCGTTCGGCGGCCTCGTCGGGCTGCTCGGGGTCGTGATGGTCGCGTCCGCGCTCTTCCGCGCGGTGGGGTCCGCCCGCGGCGAGGTCCTGTTCAACAAGCTGTTGCGCCCGGGCGTCCGGCTGGTCGGCGCCGTCGGCGCGCTCGCGCTCGGCTACTCGGTCGTCGGCGTCGCCGGCGCCATCGTCGCCGCGACGGGACTGCTCGCCGCGGCCGCCGTCCCCCTCTCGGCGTCCGTCACCGGTGTTCGCCCGACGCTCCGCGGTGCTCGCGCGGAGGCGCGCCGCTTCTACGACCACGCCGCGCCCGTCGCGATGAGCAGCCTCGGGAAGGTGTTCCAGAACCGCGTCGACGTGCTGCTCGTCGGCGCGCTGCTGACGGCGACCGCGGCGGGCGTGTACAACGTCGTCCTCGTGGTGATCGCGGTCGCGTGGATCCCGCTCTTATCTTTCAACCAACTGCTCCCGCCGGTCGCCTCGGAGCTGTACGCGGACGACCGGACGGCGACGCTCAACGAGGTGTACGGCTCCGTCACGCGCCAGATCGTCACGGCCGTCGTCCCGATACTCGCCGCGCTCGTGGTGTACGGCCGGGAGATACTCGGCCTGTTCGGCGAGGCGTACGTCGCCGGGTACCTCCCGCTCGTCGTCTACCTCGGCGGCGTCTTCGTCGGGAGCGCGGTCGGCGCGACCGGTTGGCTGCTGATGATGACGGACCACCAGTACGCGCGGATGGCGCTCGACTGGCTGCTCGCGGTCCTCAACGTCGGCCTGACGTACGCGTTCGTCGTCCGCTACGGGCTCGTCGGCGCCGCGCTCGGCACGTCGCTCGCCATCGCGGTCCAGAACGGGATCCAGGTCGTCCTCCTCCGCCGCTTCGAGGGGCTGTGGCCGTTCGACCGGACGTTCCTCACCCCGCTCGCGGCCGGCGGCGTCGCGGCCGCCGCGATGTTCGCGGTCCGGGCGCTGCTGGCCGGTCTCCCGGCGGTCCTCGCGGGGAGCGTGATCGGGCTCGCGGCGTACGCGGCCGCGCTCCGACTCCTCGGCGTGGACCCCCGCGACCGGTTCGTCGCGCGGCGGCTGGCGCGCCGGTACCGGGCCGCGATCGCGGAGCGGTTCGACCGCTGAGGATCCCCGCGTGCGGATCGCGACGATTTATTGGCCGACCGCGTCGTACCCACGGTATGCAAACGATCGACCGCGGGTCGGCGGGGTCGGCCCGCGTCGCGATCGTCGGCGGAATCCACGGCGACGAGCCCGCCGGCGTCCGGATAGTGGAGCGGCTCGCCGAGGAACTCCCACCCCTCGACCCGAACGACGACCGCGTGGAGTCCGACGGACTCGTCCGGCTGATACTCGCCAACGAACCGGCGATCGCGGCCGAGACGCGCTACACGGACGCGGACCTGAACCGGGCCTTCCCGGGCGACGCCGACAGCGACGAGTACGAGCGGGCGCTGGCGCCGCGGCTCGCCGCCGAGTTGGAGGAGTTCGACGCCGTGCTCGCGCTCCACACCTCCCACAGCGCCCCGCCGCCGTTCGCCATCTTCAGCGACCTCACGGAGTCCGTCCGCCGCACCGTCACCGGGCTCCCGGTCGACCACGTCGTCGACGCGAGCGGCCTGCGGTCGACGACGCTCGACTCCACGATCCCGCACACCGTCTCGATCGAGGTGGGCCGACAGGGGAGCGAGGCGGCCGTCGAGTTCGGCCACGAGGCGTGTCGAGCGTTCCTCCGCGTTCACGGCGCGATCGCGGACGAGCCGCCGACGTTCTCGGAGACGGTCGTGGTGAAAGGCGACGAGGAGGTGCCGAAGGGCGGCGGCGAGCCGCGCGTCCACTTCGCGAACTTCGAGGCGATCCCGGAGGGCGCCGTGTTCGCGGAGGACGACGTGTACACCCACCGCGTCGAGGAGCCGGGGCTGGTCCCGATCCTCGCGAGCGAGGAGGGGTACGACGACATCTTCGGCATGTACGGCCGCGTCACGGGCGCGTTGGGGCCGCCGGGCGAGGGCGACTTGCGGGTGTACCCGCGCGACGACTCGGAGGGCACGGGAGAAAGCGACGGAGCGCGGAACGGCGCGGACCGGTAAGAACGGTCGGACTGCGTGTTAGCCGGAGCTCACTTCGCGGTCGGCGTGATGTCGCCGACCGCGTCCATCACCTGAACCGCCGCGCTGGCGGCGAGGCCGCGGGCGACCTCGTCGGTGTCGGACTCGGCGATGCCGGCGTCCAAGTCCTCCGGGTCGGGGGTGAACCCGGCCGAGACGGGGTGGCCGGCCGGGGGGTTGACGGCGACCGTCGCCTGCGGACCGTTCGCGCCGACGGACAGCTCGGAGCCGACGGCGTAGCTGTCGGGCAGATACGATTCCGTGCGCGATACGATTCCGGCGACCGCGCGCCGGAGCTGCCGTTCCTGGTCCGGAGAGAGGTCGACGGCCGCGGGCGAGCCCGCGTCCGTCACACCCGGTGCCCCGGCGTACGGGTTGTTGCCGTTCATTCGAAGACACGACAAGTACGCGGAGCCGAGTCAAAAAGGCGTCGGCGGCGGCGACCGCGGTTTCGACCCGACGCCGGACCGCTCGCGCCGGCTACAGGATGGGCTCGGACTCGCCGTACGCCGCGACCACGACCGCGGTCGCGTACCGGTCCGGCTCGGCGACGACCGTCTCGACGCGCGTCTCGCGGTCCGGGAGGTCCCAGTCGCGGAGGTCGCCTCCGGCGTCGAGCCCCGCGTGGATCCGGTCGCGGACGCCCTCGGGATCTTCCCCCGTCACCTCGTAGAAGAGTCCCGGTCCCGGGCCGGTCGTCCAGCCCAGCCCCGCGACCGCGTCGGGATGTCGGCGGGGCGCCCGCTTCGACTCGGCGCCCTCGGCGCCCGCGCGACCGCCCTCGCGGAAGTCGACCTCGTCCCCGGGACCGATCGTCCGGCGCGCCTCGACGACCGTGAGCCGGTTTCCAGCGGGACCCAGATCCGGCGCCTCCGACACCGCTTCGACGGTCGCCTCGGCGGGGACGACCGAGGAGACCGCCACGAGGTTGTAGTTGTGGAGGTTCGCGTCCGCGAGCGCGGCGTCGTAGGAGGCCATCGCCGTGTCGGCGACGCCGACGCCGCCGGCGACGTGGATGGTGTTCATTACCGGCGAATCGGCGGCGAGCGCGGTAAGGGGTTACGAACCCGCCCGCCGGCGCGGAGAGTATAAAGATCATTAAAAAGGCGGTGGCGCGTGCCTGCGAGCGGCCGGTAGGCCGCGAGCAGCACGCGCGAGGGAGTCGCGAGCGCAGCGAGCGACGAGGTTGGGGAAGCGTGAGGTGCGGTGCTGCGCGGTGCGGGCGGGACTCAGAGGGGCAGCCGTGAGGCGGGCGCACGCTCGTTGCGCCCCTCGCTCGTTGCGCTCCGCTCACTCGCTGCGGTGCTTACATCGCCTGCGCCCGCCTCACGGCTGGGGCTTTGGCGGTGGTCGCCGCCGATCCACAGTCAACTATTTATAAACGAACCGCTGGAATTTCAGCCGAAGAAACGGGCACAACAGCACCTCGCAAAAACCGAACTTCAATCACGTAGTCGCAGTCGCCTCAGTACTGGTAGTTGATGACCTGCTCGTCCTCTGTATCCGCATCCTGAAGCTTATCGCGGGCCTGCTCGAAGTCCGCCTGCGTCACCTCGGTGCGGCCGTCGCGAATGGCAAACATCCCGGCCTCGGTCGCCAGCGAGGCGATGTCCGCGCCGCTGTACCCGTCGAGGTCGCGGGCGACGACGCCGAGATCGACGCCGTCGGCGACGTTCATGTCCGCGGTGTGGATTTCGAGGATGCGCTCGCGGCCCTCCGGACCGGGCTCGGGCACCTCGATGAGGCGGTCGAAACGGCCGGGACGCAGGATCGCCTCGTCGAGCATGTCGAAGCGGTTGGTCGCGGCCATGATCCGGACCTCGCCGCGGTCGTCGAAGCCGTCCATCTCGGAGAGCAGCTGCATCATCGTGCGCTGGACCTCGGCGTCGCCCGAGGTCTTCGAGTCCGTCCGCTTGGCGGCGACCGCGTCGATCTCGTCGATGAAGATGACGGCGGGCTCGCGCTCGGCGGCGAGCTCGAAGAGGTCGCGGACGAGCCGCGCGCCCTCGCCGATGAACTTCCGGACGAGCTCGGAGCCGGCCATCTTGATGAACGTCGCGTCGGACTCGTTGGCGACCGCCTTCGCGAGCATCGTCTTCCCGGTGCCCGGCGGGCCGTGGAGCAGGACGCCGCTCGGGGGTTCGACGCCCACCGTCTCGAACTGCTCGGGGTTCTCGAGGGGGTCCTCGACGGCCTCGCGAACCTCCCGGATCTGGTCGTCGATGCCGCCGATGTCGGCGTACTCGACCTCCGGGGACTCGGTGACCTCCATCGCCTGCGCCCGGGAGTCGGTCTCGTCGTCGAGCACCTGCTGGACCGCGAACGAGTCGTTGATCGCGACGCGGTCGCCGGGACGGAGGTCCTCGTCGAGCCGCGTCGCGGCCTGCGTGAGGACCTCCTGGTTGTTGCCGTGCTGTTTGATCACGACGCCGTCGTCGGTGATCTCTTCGACGGAGGCGATGTACAGCGAGGAGGTCTTCAGGACCTCGTTCTCGCGTTTCAGCTGCTCGACGTCGTCCTTCAGCTCGCCGCGGCGCCCTTCTGCGTCGGCGAGCCGATCTTCCAGTTCATCGTTCACCTGAACGATCCGCCGGTAGTGCTGGCGGATCGCCTCCAGCCGCTCCGCGTCGCTCATCTCGGGGTCGAGCTCCAACCGCGGGCGGTCGGGGAGTGACGGGCTGTGAGACATTCGTTATCCGGAATAGGATGCGGGCGTAAATGTGCCTTTGGGTCACGGAGAGACCGTTGGATCGGCGAGACGAGCGCGACCGCCGAGCCCCCGGAGCGGGGGTGAACGCCCTCAGCCTCCTGCGGTATCAAATACGATAATTGGGAGTCAACGTTTTAGACGGAGGTGAGCTAACACCCGCTCATGGACGCACGAACGGCGGGCAGACGCGCCGGTCCGGCGCTCGCGAACCGCGAGGGACGGACCGGGAGGTCCCGCCAATGACGGGCGATCCGGACGCGACCGTCCTCGCGGTCGACGACGAGCCGGACCTCGCGGAACTGTATCGGGTGTACCTCGACCCGTCCTACGACGTTCGGATCGCGACCGGCGGCGAGGAGGCGCTCGACGCGATGGACGACGCGGTCGACGTGGTCCTCCTGGACCGACGGATGCCCGACATGTCGGGCCATGAGGTGTTAGACGCGATCCGCGACGAGGGGTACGACGCCCGCGTGGCGATGCTGACCGCCGTCGAGCCGGACGTCGACATCGTCGAGATGCCGTTCGACGACTACAAGACGAAGCCGGTGACCAAGGAGGACTTGGTCACGCTCGTCGAGGTGCTGCTCCACCGCGCCGCGTTCGACGAGCGCAGCCAGGAGTTCTTCGCGCTCGCCTCCAAGAAGGCGGCGCTGGAGGCCGCGGGCACGACGAACTCCGACGAGTACGAGGAGCTCCTCGACCGGATGGAGTCGGTCCGCGTCGAGGTCGACGACACGCTCGATCACCTCTCCGCACGCGACGCGTTCGTCGAGGTCCCCGGCGAAGTCCCGTAGCGCGACACGCGCGACGCGGTCGATATACGAACGGCGGGCGGTCGACGGCGAACGGGGGACTGTCGGCGGCGAACGAGACGCACCCTTCTCGTCGCCGACCCCGGAACAGTCCGACTACTCGATCTCTAGCTCACCGTCCGCGCTCTCCTCGCCGCCGTTCTCGTCCCACTCCAGCTCGAACTCGACGCTCAGCTCGCCCGGCCCTTCCGCGGGCCCCTCGCGCTCCGCCTTCACCTCGAAGGTCGGTCTCGCGGGGGGGTCCAGCGTCGTCGACTCCTCGCCGCGTCTGAGCGTGATCGCGCTCCCGTCGTCGAGCGAGTCCGCGACCGTCCGCAGGTACGCGGCAATCTCCTCGCGGCTCCGCCGGCTCTCGGACTCGAAGATGACTTCCTCGGGCATACCGGTCCGTACGCGTCCTCGCGATATAAATGTCGCCGCGGTGTCCGCGGGAACGCGCGGGCGGCGGGACGCCCCGGACCGTTTTGTGCCACCCGCCCGAACGCTCACGCCATGTCCGTCCCCGACCCGCTCCGCAGGGCCGTCGCCGTCGTCGTCTACTGGACGGCGATCGCGCTCGGCGGGAGCGTTCTTCTCCCCGACCCGACCGGCCCGCTCGTCGCGCTCCCGGTCCTCGGCGGCGGCGCGGTCGTCGCGCACGCGGCACGCACGGACCGACTGGTCCCGCTCGGGTACGCCGTCGGAACGATGTGGCTCGCCGTGCTCGCGCTGTCGGTTGGCACCGGCGTCGTCGACGTGTTCGGGACGCCTGAGGGGGAGATCGCGCCGCTCGCCGACTACCCGGTCCCCGCCGCGCTCGGCACCGTCGGGCTGTTCGGCGTCCTCCTCGTCGCGTACGCGGCGTTCGGTCGCCGGAGCGCGGAGCGAGCCGCCGAGTCGGCGTGAGCGGCGCGCGCGGCGACGGCGCTCGATACGCCGGCCGCCTCAGAACCCGTCCTCGAAGACGAACGTCCCGTTCCGCTGGACGACCTCGCCGTCGACCTCGATAACCGAGTCCTCGCTCATGTCGACGATCATGTCGACGTGTTCGGCGGACTCGTTGACCGCGTTCTCCTCGCCGACCGTCTCCGGGTAAGCCGACCCGACCGCCATGTGGACCGTGTCGCCCATCTTCTCGTCGAACAGCATGTTGTAGGTGAACCGGTCGATCTGGCGGTTCATCCCGATGCCGAGCTCGCCGAGGCGACGCGAGCCCTCGTCGGTGTCGAGGATGCCGGAGAGGAGATCCTCGTTGCGCTCGGCGGAGTGGGAGACGACCTCGCCGTCCTCGAACCGGAGCCGGACCCCGTCGATCTCGCGGCCGTAGCGGTAGAGGGGCAGGTCGAAGTGGACCTCGCCGTCGACGCCGTCGCGCGTCGGCGCGGTGAACACCTCGCCGCCGGGGAGGTTCGCCTCGCCGTAGTCGTTGAGCGTGGAGTTCCCCGACACGTCGAGCGTGAGGTCGGTCTCCTCGCCGGACACGATCCGAACCTCGTCCGCCTCGTCCAGGATCTCGACCATGTTCGACTGGAACTCGCGCTGTTCGTCCCAGTCGAGCGAGACAGCGTCCCACACGAAGTTCTCGTACGCCTCGGTGCTCATCCCGGCGAGCTGGGCGTGGCTCGCGGTCGGGTACTGCGTGAGACACCACGTCTTCGAGAGGCGGGTCCGCTTGACGTCCTCCATCGCGCGGTTGTACGCGGCGTTGGTCTCGGGGTCGATGTCGGCGTCCTCGGTAGCGTTCGCGCCGCCGCGCGCGATGACGAACACGTCGGCCTCCTCGTAGAGCGCCCGGCGGTGACTCGGCTCGGTGAACTCCTCCGAGGAGCGCTTGAAGGCGCGCTGGGCGCGCTTCGAGTAGTTGAGGTAGATCGGGTTCGCCCCGCGGTCGCCGCAGACCTCGTGGAGCGCGACGGCGAGGTCCTCGGCCTCCTTGGGCATCTGGATGACCACGTCGTCGCCCGACTCGATGCCGGTGGCGTGGTCGGCGATTATCTCGGCGTGCTCGCGGACGCGTGCGTCCATGACAGCCGGTTTCGCCGCCGGGGAATTACCGCTTTTCCTTCCGGCGTGGCGGGTGGGTGAGGTCGGGACGCCGAGAGCCCGGGCGGCGAGCCGTCGCGACGCGGCGCCGGCGACCGCCGCGACCGCCCCGGCCGCAACGCGTTTGCCCCGCCGTCGCGTAGCTCCGGCCATGTCTCGGCTCGCGTTCCGCGCGGCCGCGGCGGTCGTCGGCGTCGCCCTGCTCGCCGTCTACCTGACCGCGGCGCTGTTCGTCGCGGACCTGCTACGCGTGCTTTGGGCCGCCCGCCCCGACCTCCCGGTCCTCCTCGCGCTGCTGGCGGCCGCCGCGCTCGGGTCGGCGTACCTCAGCTACCGGCTCGGTACCGCGCAGATCCTCGCGAACCTGGAGGGGGACCGCGTCCCCCGGGAGCGGGCGCCGGACCTCCACCGCCGGGTCGACTCGCTCGCGGCGCGGATGGACGTCGCGCGCCCGAAGCTGTACGTCACCGACGCCCGCGCGCCGAACGCGTTCGCGGTCGGGGGCGGGGCGGACGGCGGCGCGCTGGTGATCGACCGGTCGCTGTTCCGGCTGCTCGCCCCCCGCGAGATCGAGGCAATCTTCGCGCACGAGCTGGCGCACTTGGAGGGGAACGACGGCTTCGCGATCGCGATGGCCGACGGGATCGGGCGCTCGCTGGTCGGGATCGCCACCGTGGTGGCCCTCCCGGCGCTGCTCGCGCTGTCGGGGCTCGCCGCCGCGTCGGCGTGGATCCGCGGGCGACCGGGCGACCGGTCCGGCCCCTTCGCGCGGCTCCACCGGGCGCTCGCAGGCGCGCTGTTCGCCGGATTCGTCCTCGCGACGCTCGTCGCTCGCTCGCGGTCGCGCAAGCGGGAGTTCGCGGCCGACGACCGCGCGGCCGAGGTGACCGGCGACCCGGTGGCGCTCGCGCGGGCGCTCCGCCGGATCGAGCGCGCGACCGATCCGACGTGGTCGTTCGCCCCGTTCTCGACGCACAAGCGGACCGACGAGGCGGTCGAGCGCTGGCTGTCGACGCACCCGTCGACCGACGAGCGCGTCGAGCGCCTGCGAGAGAGGGCGGAGGCACAGGGGCCGACGCGCCGGATCCCGGCGGGGCCGTCGCGGACGACCGCCGGGCGCGGGCGGGCGCGGCGGTGAGAGGCGTCGGGCACGAGGCCGGAGGATATTGCGGTGGTCGTCACCGCTCGGCCAGCAGTCACCTATCGGCGAGCGACCGGGGCTCTGCCGGTGCGTGCCGTCGGTCCGCCGGCAGCAATAGCGAGGCGATCGACCGCGGCGACGGACGCTCCGACTTACAGCCCGTACTGTTCGCGCGTCACGCCGCCGAGGCCGGACTCCTCCAGCACGTCCGCGGGCACGAGCATGTCGAGCTGGACGACGCCCGGCAGCCGGCCGATCTGAACGCCCCCAGTGAACGTACATCGGGCGCGGACCTCGCCCTCGCTCATGCCGAGCAGCGTCCCGGCGCGGTCGAAGGCGTTCTGCGTGGCGTCGTTGGCGGTCGCGCCCGAGCCGATCACCTGTATCGGGGCGGCGTCGGTGTCGATGTCGACGCCGTGTTCGTCTCCGAGGTCGTCGCCCGCCTCGATCTCCTCGTCGCTGTAGGGCGCGCTGATGAAGGGGAGGTCCTCCTCGTTCGGCAGGAGGACGGGGCCGTCGAGGTCGACGTCCTCGATCACCTCCACGTCCATCGTGACGGTCCCGCTCACGTCGGTGGTATGGAGGGAGAGCTCGCCGTCACCCTGGTTCGCGTGGAGGTCGCCGACGTAGACCCCGCCGCCGTCGACGACGACGGGGCAGATCAGCGTGGCGCCCGCGCGGACCTCGGGCACGTCCATGTGGCCGTCGGTGCGCAGGTCGAGGTCGTCCTCGGTCTCGACCCCGTAGTCGTGGTCGGCGCCGATCAGGTTCTGCCCGAAGTCGCCGGCGTTGTGCGAGTCGGGCATCGTCACCGGCGGCGTGGTGCCGATGTTGCCGATGAACGGGCGGAGGCGACCCAGCGTTCCGGGCATCCCGTCCGGCTCGTACAGCAGGATCGGGTGTTGGCGGGCGTTCTCGGGAATGTCCATCACGCGCTCCGCGTCGGTCGCGAGCTCGTGGGCCCCGTCCTTGTCGAGGGTGATCCCGACCGCGTTCTCGTGGTCGAACGCGACGGTGTACCCGTACTCGAAGCCGAACGAGGAGGCGTTGGCGCCGCACTCCGCGCAGCGGATCGCGTCCTCGCCGGTGCCCTCGACGACGGAGTCGGGCCACGTCGTCCCACACTCGGGACAGCGGTGGTCGACGAAGGGGTCGTCGCCGAACGCCTCGTCCCGCTCCGCCATCGAGCCCGTGCTGGTCGCCATGCTCGTCACCTCCACGTCGCGGATGTGGATCGCGACCGCGTCGCCGACCTCGGCGCCCTCGACGCGGATCGGGCGCGTCACCTCGTGGCCGCCGCGGAACGACGGCGTCACCATCGGCCCCCAACAGCCCGGCGGCGTGTACGTCGTCACCCGGCCGCCGTCGGCGACCGTCCCGGCCCACTCCTGGTCGGGCCCGACGAGGCCGAGCGTGTACTGGTCGACGTACAGTTTCTCTTTGACCTCTGTTTGCGCCATACCGTATAGTGGTACGGTATGACACGTCATAACCGTAAGGGAGGCGGCACTCGCGCGGCGAATCCCGAGGGCCGCGAATCCCGGGAATCACGAGGCGCGCTCGCTCGGCGGATCGCCCGCGGCGGGGAGCTCCTACCGCACTCGGGGTCTGTCGGGCTCGCGGCCCCCGGGGAGTGGTCACCGGCCCGCGCTCCCGAGATCGCTGGCGAGACCGCCCGAGATGTTTGAAAATAGCGCTCCTGAACGAACTCAAAGAGCTTGTAATCAGTCGAACAGGGTTATTGAAGACAAAATCTTTTCACTATACGAGTCTGTGAGAAAGTACGCGACGAAAATACACTATGCCAGCAATGGAAACCGCTGAGTTCGATACCGAACTCAGTCTCTTCAAGTACGATAATCTCGAACAGCTTCCGCCTGAATACCGCGACTTCGACGAGGCCGAGCGAACGCGACGGATCGAGGGGGCGCTGGACGCGCTCGGCGACGACGTGGTAATCCTCGGCCACAACTACCAGCGACGCGAGATCGTCGAGCACGCGGACTTCGTCGGCGACTCCTACCAGCTGAGCAAGGAGGCCGCCGCGGCCGACGCGGAGTACGTCGTCTTCGGCGGGGTCACGTTCATGGCCGAGTCCGCCGACATCATCACCGACGACGACCAGACGGTCGTCCTCCCGAGCATGGAGGCGTCGTGCCCGATGGCGGGGATGGCCGAGGCGCTCCAGGTCGACGCGGCCTGGGCGGAGCTGACGGCCGCGACCGACGCGGACGTCGTACCGGTCACCTACATGAACAGCTACGCCGACCTCAAGGCGTTCTGCGCCGAGCACGGCGGCTTGGTGTGTACCTCCTCGAACGCCCACCGCGCCTTCGAGTACGCCCTCGACGAGGGCGACAAAGTGCTGTTCCTCCCCGACAAGCACCTGGGGGAGAACACCGCCCACCGGCTCGGGCTCGAAGAGGAGATCGCCGAGTGGGACCCGTGGGACGCCGCCTCCGCCGACGCGGCGGCGGTCGTCGACAACGACGTGATCCTCTGGGACGGCTACTGTCAGGTTCACGAACGGTTCAGCCCGTCACACGTCGAGCAGGTCCGGGCGGACCACGAGGACGCGCGAGTCGTCGTCCACCCCGAGTGCCGCCGGGAGGTCGTCGAGGCGGCGGACGTGGTCGGCTCCACCGCGACGATCCGCGAGACCGTCGCCGAGGCCGACCCCGGCGAGACGTGGGCGATCGGCACCGAGGTCCACCTGACCCGCCACCTCCAGCGGTGGCACCCGGAGGTGAACGTCGTCCCGCTGTGCGGCGAGGCGTGTATGGACTGTAACGCGATGCGCCAGATCGACCCGAACTACCTCGCGTGGGTGCTCGAAGAGCTGGCCGCCGGACGCGAGCGCAACGTCGTCGAGGTCGCGCCCGAGGAGAAGGAGCTCGCGCGCGTCGCGCTCGACCGCATGCTGGAGGTGTGAGATGACGGGCCACGAGACCGCAGACGTGCTGGTCGTCGGCTCGGGGATCGCCGGCCTGACGGCCGCGCTCGCCGCAGCGCGCGAGGGGCGCGAAGTGACGGTGGCGACGAAGGCCACGCGCCCCGCGGACGCCGCGTCGTGGTGGGCGCAGGGCGGGATCGCCGTCGCCCGCGACCGACCGGAGCGGTTCAAGCGCGACGTGCTGGCGGCCTCGGACGGGACGGCCGACCCGGACGCGGTCGACGTGCTCGTCGAGAACGCCGACGGCGCCGTCCGGGACGTGCTCGTCGACACGCTCGGCGTCGAGTTCGACCGCGAGGCGGGCGCCGACGCGTTCGACTACGGCCGCGAGGCCGCCCACAGCGAGGAACGGATCCTCCACGTGGGCGCGGCGACGGGCGAGCACGTCCACGTCCCGCTGTTGAACCACCTCGACGGACGCGACGGCGTCGAGGTCGTCGGCGACGCGGCCGCGCTGGAGTTGATCACGCGCGAGGGGCGGGTCCACGGGGCCGTCGTGGCGTCGGACGACGGTCGCGTCCCGATGTACGCGAACGCGACCGTGCTCGCGACCGGCGGAGTCGGCGACCTGTTCCCGCGCTCGACGAACCCCCGCGGCGCCACCGGCGACGGGGTCGCGATGGCCGCGCTCGCGGGCGCCGACGTGACCGACATGGAGTTCGTCCAGTTCCACCCGACGGCGTACGACGCGGGCCCGGACGAGGAGGGGTTCCTGGTCAGCGAGGCGGTCCGCGGCGAGGGCGCGCTGCTGCGCAACGGCGACGGCGAGCGGTTCATGCCGGAGTATCACGACGACGCCGAACTCGCGCCGCGCGACGTGGTCTCGCGGGCCGTGGCCGCCGAGCGCGACGCCACGGGCGAGGTTCGCCTCGACGTGGGGCCGCTCGACTTCGCGGGCGCGTTCCCCGGGCTCGCCGAGAAGTGCGCCGACCGCGGCGTCGATCCCGACGAGGGGATCCCCGTCGCGCCCGCCGAACACTTCCTCTGCGGCGGCGTCGCCGTCGACGACCGCGGGCGGACGACCCTCGACCGGCTCTACGCGGTCGGCGAGTGCGCGCGGACCGGCGTCCACGGCGCGAACCGCCTCGCCTCCACGAGCCTCCTCGAAGGGCTCGTCTGGGGGCTCCGAGCGGGCGCCGACGCGGCCGAGGCGGCAGGTTCCGACGGGGCGCCGGCGGACCCAGAGCGGGTCGCGCCCCCGGACCTACTGGACCGCGACCCCGACCTCCCGTCAGCGTTCGCCCGCGAGAAGTTCCGTCGACTCCGCCGAGTGATGGGAGAGCACGTCGGAATCGAGCGCGACCCCGCCGACCTCCGACGGGCGCTCAACGTCCTGCGGCGGCTCAAGGGCGAGGTCGACGCCTACGTCCGGACGCGGACCTCGCGCTCGCTGTACGAGCTCCGCAACGCGACCGTGACGGCGCTGTTGGTGACGCGACAGGCGCTGGCGAACGACGAGAGCGTCGGGACGCACTACGTCGCGGACGACGCCGAGCCCGCCGAACCCGGGCCGGCGGCCGACGACTGATGCTCACCGACGCCGACGTGGAGCGCTGGCTCCGCGAGGACGTGGGGCACCACGACGTGACGAACGACGTGCCGGGCGAGACGAGCGGCCGGCTCGTCGCGAAAGAGTCCGGCGTCGCGGCCGGCGTCGACGCCGCGAGCGCCGTGTTCGACTACCTCGACGCGACCGTGACCGAGCGCGTCGCGGACGGGACCGCGGTCGAGCCCGGCGACGCGCTGCTGCGGGTCGCGGGACCGGCACAGGCGGTCCTCCGCGGCGAGCGCGTCGCCGTGAACGTCGCGGCCCACGCCTCGGGAGTGGCGACGCGGACCGACGCCGCGGTCGCGGCCGCCCGCGAGGTCGACCCGGATGTCCAAGTCGCGGCGACCCGCAAGACCACGCCCGGACTCCGCGGGGTCGAGAAGCGCGCCGTCGCGGCCGCCGGCGGCGACACCCACCGCCTTGACCTCTCGCACATGGTCATGGTCAAGGACAACCACGTCGCGGAGCTGGGGCTGACGGAGGCGATCGAGCGCTTCCGCGAGCGCGCCTCCTTCGCGACGGGCGTCGAGGTCGAGGTCGAGGGCCCGGACGCCGCCGCGCGCGCCGCCGCGGCCGGCGCCGATGTCGTCCTACTCGACAACATGGCGCCACCGGAGACGACGGCGGCGGCTGAGCGCGTGGCCGCCGCGGACGGAGACGCGCTGACCGAAGCGTCGGGCGGGATCACGGTCGAGACCGTCCCGGACTACGCCGCGACCGGGGTGGACGTGATCTCGATGGGCGGGCTCACCCACTCCGCGCCGGCGCTCGACCTGTCGTTCCGGACGGGAAGCGACGGGTAGCTCGCCGCCGGCGAGACGGGCGCCGGCGGCGAGGTCGGCTCCGTTCGCGACCGCTCGCGTCGCGGAGTGATCTGGTGGTTTTTATGAATCCCACACCCACGGTCAGGGTATGCAGACCCACGTCGTGCCCGTCGGGTTCGACTACGACCGGATGATCGCCCCCCTCATCCGGGACCAGTTCGACGTCGACCGGGTGATCCTCTTGGAGGGGACGGTCGGCAGCGAGGCCAACGTCGAGTACTCGCGCAACATCGCGCGCAAACTGGAACAGGACTTCCAGAACCTGCTCGGCGCGGAGACGGTCCGCGAGCAGTTGGACGACGTGTACGACTACGACGCCGCCTTCGAGCGCGCCTTCGACCTGATCAACGCCGAACTCGATCGCGAGGAGGGAGTCGACGAGTCCGACGAGCGCGAGGTGTGGGTGAACCTCTGTTCGATGCCCCGGCCCGTCTCCTTCGCGTTCGCGACCGCGGCCCACTCGATAATGGTCGAGCGGCAGGCGGACCGCGACCGCATCCACACCTACTACACCGCCCCCGAGAAGTACCTCGAAACCGAGTTGGCGGAGGAACTCCGCGCGACCCGCGACCTCCTGCGCGACCTCGACCAGGGGAGCGACGCCGACGCGCTCGCGGACGCGGGCGTCGATCCCGACCGCGTCGCCGATCGGCTCGCGAGCACCACGGACCTCCTCGCGGAGTTCGACGAGCGCGGCACCACCATCGGCGCGAAGCGGATCGGCGACCGCCACGTGATCGAGCTGCCGGTCGCCTCCTTCCAGAACGTCAAGCCGTTCGAGGAGCTGGTGCTGTTCACGCTCGGCGAGCACGGCGAGTTCGAGTCCGTCTCCGAGCTGGCGGAGACGCTCGCGGCCGAGCTCAACGAGGAGTACACGGACTCGTTCCGCTCGAAGGTGATCTACAACGTCGACCGGCTCGGTCCCGGCGGGAAGGGGTACATCGAACGCGAGGAGCACGGGAAGTCCTACCGGACGAGCCTCTCGCGGATCGGGGAGCTGTGGGTCCGCTCGCACGCCGACGAGGATCGGGACGTGGCGTGAACAGCTGGGACGTGAGGTAAACCCTCGGGACGCGGAGTGAACGACCGGGACGTGACGCGAGCGGCGGCGAGCGAGATGCCGCCCATCGAAGGGTAGTTAGCCTCCGGGCGGCACGCTGCGGTATGGAGACGGCACTCGTTATCCTCGACGGCTGGGGGCTCGGCGACCACGACCGCCGCGACGCCGTGAAGGCGGCCGACACGCCGACGTTCGACGCGGCGACGGAGCGCGGGGCCGACGGCCGCCTCGTGGTTCACGGGCGGCGCGTTGGGCTCCCGGAGGGACAGATGGGCAACTCCGAGGTCGGCCACCTCAACATCGGCGCGGGGCGGGTGGTCAAGCAGGCGTACACCCGGATCACGGACGCGCTGGAGGAGGGGTCGCTCTCGGACAACGACGCGGTCGCGGCCGCGCTCGACCACGCGGACTCGACCGGCGGCCGCGTCCACTTCATGGGGCTCGTCTCCGACGGCGGCGTCCACTCGGACGTGGAACACCTGCTCGCGCTGATCGACGCCGCGGCCGACGCGGGCGTGCCCGCCACGAGCCACGCGTTCACCGACGGCCGCGACACGGCCCCGGAGATCGCCGACGAGTTCCTCGCCGACGTGACCGCGAAGGCCGACGAGCGCGGCACCGGTCATGTCGCGACCGTGACGGGGCGCTACCACGCGATGGACCGCGACGAGAACTGGGGGCGGACGAAGAAGGCGTACGACGCCATCGTCGGTCGCGAGGCCCCGAACGAGGCCGAGAGCGCGGTTGCGGCCGCCCGCGAGGCACACGCCCGCGGGGAGACGGACGAGTTTGTCGAGCCGACGCTCGTCGCCGACGAGCCCGCCCTCGCCGACGGCGACGCGGTGATATTCTTCAATTTCCGCGCCGACCGCGCCCGACAGCTGGTCCGGATGCTGACCGACACGCGGCCCGAGTGGGAGTTCGACCTCGGCCAGCCCGAGGTCCGCATGACGACGATGACCGAGTACGACGAGACGTTTGAGTTCCCGGTGGCGTTCCCGCCGCAGATCCCCGCGAACACGATCGGCGAGGTCGTCGCGGACGCCGGCGGCACGCAGCTCCGGATCGCGGAGTCGGAGAAGTACCCTCACGTCACCTACTTCCTCAACGGCGGCCGAGAGGTGGAGTTCCCGGGCGAGATCCGGACGATCGTCGAGAGCCCGGACGTGCCGACGTACGATCAGCAGCCGGAGATGTCCGCGCCCGAGGTGACCGACGAGGCCGTCGAGACCATCGCGTCGGACGACCCCGACCTGCTCGTGTTGAACTACGCGAACCCCGACATGGTTGGCCACACCGGCGACTTCGAGGCGGCCGTCGAGGCGGTCGAGGCCGTCGACGCCCAGCTCGACCGCCTGCTCTCCGCGATCGCCGACGCCGGCGCGCACGCGGTCGTCACCGCGGACCACGGCAACGCCGACGACATGGGTACCGCGGACGACCCCCACACCGCCCACACGTACAACCCGGTCCCGTTCGTCTACCTGACGCCCGACGGCGACGACGGCGCGAAGCGGGTCCGCGAGGGCGGGTCGCTGTGCGACATCGCCCCGACGCTGCTCGACCTGATGGAGCGCGACCGCCCCGATGAGATGACCGGCGAGAGCCTGCTGGAGAGTAAACGATAAACTTCGGATCGATTCTCGCTCGTTCCACGGCGTTTTAATACGTCGTCGGGCTTGTGATCGTTCATGACAGACGAGACCACGCCCGTGATCGCGGCCGCCTACCGAACACCGCAGGGGAAAGACGGCGGCGTCTACGAGGACGTCCGCAGCGAGGACCTCTCGACGACGCTCATCGACCATGCGCTCGACGAGACGGGGCTGACGAGCGACCACGTCGACGACCTGATGTGGGGGGTCGCACAGCAACGCACCGAGCAGGACAACAACGTCGCGCGCGTCATCGCCCTCCTCTCGGAGCTGGGTGAGTCGGTGCCCGCCACCTCGATCAACCGCTGGTGCGCCTCCTCGATGCAGGCGATCATCTCGGCGTCGGACGCCATCGCCGCCGGGAACCGCGAGTGTATCATCGCGGGCGGGGTCGAGAACATGAGCCGCGTCCCGATGGACGGCGACTCCTACGAACACCTCCACCCGGAGCTGTCTGAACAGTACAACATCTTCCAGCTCCAGATGGGGATGACCGCAGAGAAGGTCGCCGAGGAGTACGAGGTGAGCCGCGAGGCCCAAGACGAGTACGCCGCCCGTAGCCACCAGCGCGCCGCCGAGGCGACCGAGTCGGGCCGCTTCGACGACGAGATAGTCCCCGTCGAGACGGACGACGGGCTCGTCGAGGCGGACGAGGGGATCCGCCCGGACACGACCGCCGAGAAGCTCGCCGACCTGCCGCCCGCCTTCACCGGCGACGGCAGCGTCACCGCGGGGAACTCCTCGCAGATCTCCGACGGCGCGTCGCTGACCGTCGTCACGAGCAGGGCGTTCGCGGAGGAGCACGGGCTCGACGTGCTCGCCGAGGTCGGCACGAACGCGGTCGCCGGCGTCGACCCCACCGTGATGGGGATCGGCCCGGTGCCCGCCACCCGGAGCCTGCTCGACCGCGCGGGCACGGACATCGACGACTACGACCTCGTCGAACTCAACGAGGCGTTCGCCTCCCAGTGCGAGTACTCGCGGCGCGAGCTCGGCATCGACGAGGACCAGTACAACGTCAACGGCGGGGCCATCGCCATCGGCCACCCGCTCGGCGCCTCGGGCGCGCGCCTCCCCGTGACGCTGCTCCACGAGATGCAAAAACAGGACGCCGACCGCGGGCTCGCGACGCTCTGCGTCGGCTTCGGGCAGGGCGCCGCGATCGAGTTCCTGCGGTAGACAACTTAAAAAGCGACGTTCTGCGGTGGCGCGTGCCTTCGAGCGCCCTCCGGGCGCGAGAAGCACGCGCGAGGGAGTCGGTGGTTCGGAGCGAAGCGAAGAACCACCGACGAGGCTGGGGAGGTGTGAGGCGCTGTGCGGTGCGGGGGCGGGACTCGAAGGGGCGGCCGTGAGGCGGTCGCAGGCGACGTAAGGACCGCAAGAAACGAGCGGAGCGAGTGACTGAGGACCGCAGCGAGCGTGCGACCGCCTCACGGCCGGGGCTTCGGTGGCGTTCGTGTCGGTCAGAGATTTAAAAACGGAATCTTACAGCCGATCGACCGGGGCATCGGCGGTGTTCGCCGTCGATCTGCGGACGATTATTTATAAATGACTCACTGAGACTTCGGTTATTTATTTGTCCCGTGTGTGAAGCCGCGGTCGGGCAGGGGGTCGCCGTCGGCCGTGACGCGCGCCGCCGCGTCGCCGTCCGACCCCTCAACCACGGTACCGATCCGCGTGAGGCCCGCGGGACACGCCTCGCTGACACCCGAAACGTCCTCTTCCGGCACCGCACACAACAGCTCGAAGTCCTCGCCGAAGTGCGCCGCGAGCTCGAACCGCTCCGCCGACCCCTCCGCGACCTCCTCGACCGCGGGATGAACCGGAACCGCGTCCCGTTCCAATTCGATCCCGACCTCGCTCGCCTCGGCCAGCTGGTGACACGAGCGCGCCAGCCCGTCGGAAGAGTCCATCATCGCGGTCGCCGTCCCCGCGAGCGCGAGCCCGTCGGCCACGCGCGGCGTGAACCGGAACAGCTCGTTGGCGCGCTCGATAGCCCCGTCGTCTCCCCTTTTAAATAACCGCAGCGCCGCCGCGGACCGGCCCCACTCGCCGGTGACGCAGAGGGCGTCGCCCGGCCCCGCCCCGTCTCGGGTGACGGCTCCGGCGTCGGTCACGCGCCCGACGGCGGTGGTCGCGGTCGTGAACTCGACGTGTTCGTCGAGGTCGCCGCCGACGTACTCGGCGTCGACCGCCTCGCAGACGTCGACCGCGCCCGCGACGAACCGGGTCAGCTCGTCGCGGTCGAACGCCTCGTCGGCGTAGACGGCGACCGCGGCCCGGGCGGTCGCGCCCATCGCCGCCACGTCCGACAGCGACGCGCCGACTGCGCGCCAGCCGGCTGTGTACCGCGTTGTGCCGGCCGGGAAGTCGGTCCGCTCGTGGAGCATGTCCGTCGTGATGACCGTTCCGTCGACGACGGCGGCGTCGTCGCCCGCGTGCGGGAGGTCGGCCGCGAGAGCCCGGAGAGCGTCGCGCTCGTTCACTACCCTACGCTCCGCGCGGCGGGGTCAATAAGCGATCGGTCCGGCCCGGCTCGGTCTGGCCCGGTCCGACGCCGTCGATGTCGCTCGGCGGCGTCACCGACAGTGTTGTGGACGCTGTCACCGGCGGCGAGGGGCGCGCAGCCCCGGATGTCTTCGTTTGTATGGGCCGTGTTGTCATGGAACATTTAACCGAATAAAACAACATAACGAATATTATCATTATCAATCATTATGTTTATTGCCTTCCTCCGATTTGCTCCGGTCGCAATGGCAGTATCCGTACGCGGACACGCAACGACCCGAGGCACCGACCCGATCACCAGACGACCGCCGCAACCCCCCACACGACCCGATGACGACACCTGACGACACGCCTGACGACACGACTCGACGCACCGATCGCACGACCGACCGCACGACCGGCTCGGAGCCCGCGGAGCGCTCCGACCGGACTGCTTCTCCGCAGCCGATCCCCGGCCGCATCCCGCCCACCGAGGAGGCCGGCGCGCCGCTGGTCCCGACGATCACGACGCGCCGGACCACGGGGACGCGCTCGCCCGGGTCGCCGCCGCGGGCCGACACCCGTCGCCCGACCCGTCCGCCGGCCGACGACGAGCGCGACGCGCCCATGGTCCCCGACCTGCGTCCCGCCTCGCGGACGCGGACCGACGGGGGTTCGCGATGACGGCGAACGCGACGCGCCGCTCCCGCGAGCGCTCGGCCCGGTCGACCGGCGAGGACGCGTCCCGCAGCACCGTCCCAATGGCGGGGACCGGCGACGGACCGCGCCCGGACCCGACGACGTTCGCGCCGACCGCTCGCCCCGCCGACAAACGCCGATCAGGCCGGCGCACCGCGCCGAACCACACCGCAGACGACGACACCACGCAGTAACCCGATGAATCCCAACGAACTCGACGACGACGTCTTCACCAGAGATATCGACAACCCGGCCGGCCGCCGGCTCCGCGAGCTGTTCGAGGAGCAGGAGTACACGTTCGCGCCGGGGATCTACCACGCCCTCGACGCCCGCCTCGCGGAGATGGCGGGTCTCGACGCGGCCTACATGAGCGGCTACTCGACCGTCCTCGGCCAGTTCGGCTTCCCCGACCTGGAGATGGTCACCATGTCCGAGATGGTCGAGAACGCGAAGCGCATGGTCGAGGCGACGAACCTCCCCGTCATCGCCGACTGCGACACCGGCTACGGCGGCGTCCACAACGTCCGGCGCGCGGTCCGCGAGTACGAGAAGGCCGGCGTCGCCGCCGTCCACATCGAGGACCAGACCTCGCCGAAGCGCTGCGGCCACATCGCCGGCAAGCAGATCGTCTCCCGCGAGCAGGCCCGCTCGCGCTTCGAGGCCGCCGTCGACGCCAAGCAGAGCGAGGACACCGTCATCATCGCCCGCACCGACGCGTACGGCTCCGCCAACGGCGACTGGGAGGAACACCTCGAACGCGGCCGGATCTACGCCGACGCTGGCGTCGACCTCGTCTGGCCCGAGATGCCCGACCCGTCCCGCGAGGACGCGGTCGAGTACGCCGAGACGATCCACGAGACCCACCCCGACCTCGATCTGGCCTTCAACTACTCCTCCTCGTTCGAGTGGGGCGCCGAGGAGGACCCGCTCACCTTCGAGGAGCTCGGCGACCTGGGCTACCAGTACATCTTCATCACGCTGTACGGTCTCCACTCGGGCGCCCACGCGGCCTACGAGGACTTCGAGAACATCGCGCAGAACGACGAGGAGGCGCAGTTCGACCTCGAAGAGCGGTACATCGGCCACGAGACGGAGAGTCACCACGAGCTCTCCTTCGTCCCGCGGTATCAGGACATCGAGGCCGAGTTCGATCCCGAGGCCCGCGAGCGGCAGGAGGAGTCGGCGGGGTTCACCGAAGACGAGAGCGACCCGATCACGGCCGAAAACGACGACTGAGCGCCCGGGAAAACCGGTGACCGAGCGCTCGGCGGCGACCGACGGCGGAGCGCTCGACGGCGACCGACGGCGGAGCGCTCGACGGAACCCGACCACCGAGCGTCCCGTCGCCGTCAGCCGTCCGGAATCGCTCCCCGTTCTTTCAGCTCCGCGATGTCGCCGTCGCCGTAGCCGTACTCGTCGAGAACTGACTCCGTGTGTTCGCCGAGCGCCGGCGGGTGGCGCCGGACGGTCGTCGGCGTCCGGGAGAAGTGCATGGGCGAGCCGGGGAACGTGACGGTGCCCGCGGTCGGGTGTTCCGCCTCGGCGACCATCCCGCGCGCCTCGATTTGGGGGTCGGCGAACACCTCGCTCACGTCGCGGACGCGGCTCGCGGGCACGTCGTGTTCCTCCAGGACCGCGGTCGCCTCGGCGGTCGTCATGGACGCGAACGTCTCGCTCAGCTCGCGGTCGAGCTCCTCCCGGTGGCGGACGCGGCCCTCGTTGGTCTCGAACCGCTCGTCCGCGAGCAGGTCCGGGCGGTCGATCGCGCGGCACAGCGGCGGCCAGAACGGGTCCGACGAGCAGGCGACGACGACGTACCCGTCGCTCGTCTCGAACGCCTGATACGGGACGATGTTCGGGTGTTTGCTCCCCATCCGTCCCGGCGGCTCGCCGCTGGCGAAGTAGTTCGTCGCCATGTAGCTGGTCCAGGCGGCCTGCCCGTCCAGCAGGCTCACGTCGATCTTCTGGCCGCGGCCGTCGCCGAGTTCGCGCTCGAGGAGGGCCGCGAGGATCGCCTGCGTCGCGTACATCCCCGCGCCGACGTCGGCGAGCGCGACGCCGATCCGGACCGGCGGGCCGTCCTCGACGCCCGTGAACGACATGAACCCGCCCCGCGCCTGCATCATGATGTCGTAGGCGGGCTTGTCGCGGTCGGGGCCCCACTCGCCGTAGCCGGAAATGCCGCAGTAGATCAGCCCGGGGTTCTCGTCGACGAGGTCGCCGTAGTCGAGGCCCCACTCGGCGGTCTTACCGACCCGGAAGTTCTCGACGAGCACGTCGGCCTCGCGGGCGAGGTCCCGCGCGACCGCGCGCCCCGACTCGGTCGTCAGGTCCAACTGGATCGACCGCTTGTTCCGGTTAACGCTGACGTAGTAGGCGCTCTCTTCGCCCTCGCCCTCGCCGAACGCTGGCGGGACCCATGTCCGCGTCTGGTCGCCCTGTCCGGGCCGCTCGATCTTGAGCACTTCGGCGCCGAGGTCGCCGAGCTGCATGGTACAGAACGGGCCGACGAGCACGCGAGAGAGGTCCAGCACGGTGACGCCATCCAGCGGTCCGGTGTCGCCGTCGGGATCGCGCGCCTCACCGACCACGCGCGTTCACCCCCGCGGACCGTCGCCGAATTCGGTTCATGTGTCCCGGGTCAGTCCCGGGGGTACTGAGTGTTGCGGCGGCGCCGCGGACGGAAACCCGGGGCCGGCGAGGAGGCGGCGCCGGCGAACGGTTTCGTCAGGCCGGAAGCGTGTCGATGCCGTCGATCTCGACGTAGCCGTAGCCGCAGTCGGGACAGCGCCACTTCGTCTTCTCGCCGAGGTGAAGCGTCATCGCCGCGGTCCGGTAGAACGAACGAGACCCGCCGCAGTCGGGACAGTCCACGTCCTTTTCGAGCGCCATGTGCGCCGATCGATCCGGGCCGGTGTTGAACCTACTGATTCGGGCTCCGCCGGCCCTGTCACCACACCGGCGCGAGCAGTAGCGCGACCGTCGCCGAAATGAAGACGAGCTTGAGCGCGGTGTTGACGGCGATCACCTTCGTCCCGAACGAAGGCCCCCAGATCCCGTACTGGAACGGGATCGAGCGCCGGAACGTGGAGACGGCGAACGAGAGGATGCTCCCGATGAGCAGCGACGCGACCGCGGTCCGCGTCGTGAAGATCCCGGCTTCCGTCCCGGCGAGCGTCGCCGCGCCCGCGGTCGTGTCGAGCGTGAACACCGCGATGACCGGCACCGCGGCACCCGGCAGGCCCAGCACGCTCGTGATCGGCTCCGCCACGCTCGTCAGGGCCGCCACGTCGTAGGTCGTGACGAGCCAGATGACCAGCGTGTACACGACCGCGAGCCGCGGGACAATCCGCCGGAGGGTCCGCCACGACTTCCCGGCCGCGTCGCGCACGCGCTCCCGGTCGGTACGGTCGTCGTCCTCGGGCCCGGTCGCCTCGACGTCGGCGAGCGCGGCGCGGTCGACGTTCGACTCGGAGAGGAGGAACCCGCCCGCGACGACGCCGGTGACGGTGATCAAAAGCGCGATGCCGGCTCGCGCGCCGACGTAGACGGCGCCGGTGGTGACGCCGAGGATCGGGATCAACACCGGGACGTAGTAGGTGAACACGTGCTGGACGAAGCCGAAGAACGTGTTCATCGTCACCGCGACGAGCGTCGCGCGGTCGTCGAGCAGCCCCGACTCGCGGAACTCCGCGAGGGTCGCGTAGCCCGCGGTCGTCGACGCCGCGGTCGTGAGGATCGCCGTGCCGACCTCGTCCGGGAGGTTCGCCGGTCGGGTGAGCCACCCCGCGAGCCCGGCGACGTACCGGACCAGCCCGAACGCGACGGCGACGTTGGCGGCGAAGACGCCCCCCGCGATGAACGCCGTGATCCGGGCAAGTCGGGGGGCCACCTCCGCGAGCAGCGTCGAGAGCTCGGCGGCGACCGATTGCACGAATCAGCGTACGCGAGGGGCGCTCAAATGGCCGTCGGAACGGGCGGGCGTTCCCGGAGGGTCGGAACGTGCGCCGCCGCGCGGGGCTTATGTCCCGCCGCGGAGAACGGCCCTCCGATGGCTCCCGCCGAGGATGACATCTCGATCGATGAAAAGCGCGTGTACGCGGGCAGCGCCGGCCGCACCGACGCCTACGTCGCGACGGGGACGGGGATCGTCCGCGTCTCGCTGTCGGCCGACAAGGTCGGCGCGTTCGACATGGTCGCCCGCGACCCCGCCCGCGATGTCACCGTCCTCGCTCGCGGCGGCGGCCCCGACCTCGCCGTCGCGGCCACGCCCGACGGGCTCTCGGTCGCCGCGGTCGGCGACGACCCGACGTTCGAGTCGGTCGACGACGAGCCGGCGGTCGCGGTCGGCGCGGCGAGGGACCGTGACGACGCGCTCCTTGTCGCCCGCGAGGACGGGGCGATCGAGCGTATCAACGTCGGGGAGGGCGACGAGGCGACGGTCTCGTCGACGACGCGGATCGGAACCGTCACGGACCCGCGCGCGGTCGACGGCGGTCTCGTCGCGGGCGGGAAGGCGGTGTACCGGGTCGGTGAGCGCGGCATCACCGACGTCGGCCTCGACGACGCGCGCGACGTGGCCGGCGCCGGGATGCCGCTTGCGGCGACCGGTGCGGGGCTCTACTGGCTTGGCAACGGTTGGATGACGGCCCGGGAGGCGGTCGCGGAGGCGGTCGCGTCCGACGGCGACGGGCACGCGATGGCGGTCGTCGGCGGTGACCTGCTCGTTCACTCGGACGGGGCCGGCGAGTGGGGCGAGGAGACGTGGACGCCCGCGGACCTGCCCGTGGACGAGACGCCCGTCGCGCTCGGCTACGGCCCCGGCGTCTCGGTCGCGGTGACGGACGCGGGAACGCTCTGCGTCGACGCCGGCGACGGGTGGCGACACCAGGTGGTCGGCGTTCGCGACGTGGCGGGCGTGGCGCTCGCGGTCGTAGAATAGGCAGAGTACGTCGATGTTGACGGCTCGGTGGGAGCTCCCTCCAAATTCCCCGTCGGATTATAAACGGGATTCAGCAGGTCGGCGGTGAATACTCCCAAAGCCCCAGCCGCGAATCGGGCGCACGCTCGCTGTGATCCTCAGTCGCTCGCTTCGCTCGCTCGCTGCGGTCCTCACTTCGCCTGCGCCCGATTCGCGCCCGCCCCTTCGAGT
>NZ_SGTV01000128.1:0-473 GCF_005435035.1 Halorubrum sp. SD690R
GTAGGCCATGTGTCCGCTTTCAGTCTCACCTACCGTCCGAAGTATCTCGACAGCAAGTCCGTCCGTCCCAACCACGTCGACGAGCGTCGTAATGGAGTAATCATTACGGGTGTCGTTGCACGGATTCGTAACACTCGATGGGAGAATATCGCCGTAGTAGTTGTGCAAGTACACTCGGTCGATCTCTGACCCACCAAGGACCACGTCGACGCTCTCAGACAGCGTTAGAACGTACTCGATAATCTCGTCGGCCTGGTCGCGCCGCGTCTCTCTGAAAGCCGCATTGAGACCGATTGCTATCGTCTGTTGAGGGTTGCTATAGCCCAATAGACGAGTGAACGCGAGAGCGTCCTCTAAGGCGCTCTGTGGCTGTCCCATCTCATCATGTCCCAACCGTCGCGCATACCGAATCAAGTCCCACAGAGCCCGTCTCTCGCCGGCGACAGCTCGTCGTGCAAGTTTCACGACTGACC
>NZ_SGTV01000129.1:0-472 GCF_005435035.1 Halorubrum sp. SD690R
GTCGTGTCTGGCGTGCCACGAACGTCAGCCCGACGAGTCCGACCAGCCCGATGAGGAACACGCTCGGACCCGGTAGGAAGCCACCCAGCCCGCTAAACGGCGACGATGTCGTCACCATCGGCGCCGGCCCTGGGATCGCATCGCCGACGCCACCGTCGGAACTCGTCACGGTTCCGTCGTCCTCACGAAACTGTATCACCTGCGTCTCCTCGGAGTCCTCCGTCGACAGCGTCAGCGGACTCGAGGCCATGCCCTCGTCGAGGACGATCTCGCGCGTCTCCGACCAGAGGACGTACGGCTGTCCGTCCGTCGCCTCGGTGAACGTCACGTGGTAGCTGTCTCCCGTGCTGCCACCCGAGGAGACACGGTAGACCGGCTCTCCCTCGTTCAGCCGGCCGTCCGGAATGTCCACGTCGATCGCTCCCGTCTCGACGTCGAACGCGAGCGGAAGCGTCCGGAGCTGTGCCTCGCC
>NZ_SGTV01000130.1:0-472 GCF_005435035.1 Halorubrum sp. SD690R
TCATGGAGCTTTTGAGGCTGTTAGAGCTTTGACTGACCCATTTACTCGACGCGCTCCGAGGGTTGCTCAAGCTAACTGACGCATCGGTTGGGTTGCGATCGCCATCGACTGAGAGAGACTCGGTCGTCCCTGTCTCGCTCGCGGTCCCGGTCCGCGTTTGCGTTGACGAGCCGCCGTCACTCGATAGTGTGAGCGTTGCGTCTCTCGCGGGGACGGTGCCCCCCACGTCGACGCTAAAGCTCGATCCATCCGTCTGACTAGTCTTGCTTACCGACTCTGCCGTGGTGGACTCCTTGCCCGTGAGAGTCACGCTCTCGTCTCGCGGCGACGCCGTCCCGCCGACATCGATCGCGAGCGAGCCCGAGCCGGAAACGGTCGTCGACGTTGACGCCAGCCCGGTGTTCTCCACGCCCGTCAGATCGATCGATAGGTCGGAACCACCGTTCGGCGCCTCGTAGCTGATCGTGTCGCC
>NZ_SGTV01000131.1:0-470 GCF_005435035.1 Halorubrum sp. SD690R
GCCCTCCCCCCCGCACGCACCCGTCGACGACCGCCCGACCCGCGAACTAACCCGACCCGCGAACCAACCCCGCATTTTCACTTTCGCGTTCCGCTTCGACGCACACCACACGGCCGGAGCGACAGCCCTCTCGCGCCGTCGTCGCCCGGTCGGGTCAGGTCTCCGTCACGGGATTTATGCACGTCGCCCGCCTACTGCACGCCGATGGAACAGTCCGAATCGGCGGACGGACCGCCGGTGGAGGCACTTCGCGCCGTCTTCGACGTTCACGAGGTGCGGTCAGACGGTCGCCGACGTATCTACTACGGCGAGTCGCTCGTCCCCGAGCAGATGCTCGTCCGCGAAATCTGGTCGGCGTTCCGGGGAGCCGGCTACGACGTGGAAGCGCAGGTGTCCGGGCTCGGAGAGACCGACGTGGTCATCGTCGAACCGGCCTCGCAAGGCGTCGAGGAAATCCCGTGGAAGAACAT
>NZ_SGTV01000132.1:0-416 GCF_005435035.1 Halorubrum sp. SD690R
CCGGTGAGCAGCCGCCGACGAATCCGCTGGTCGTGCTGAAAGCGGCCCGGTGGTGGTACATTCACGGCAAGGGCGGCACGGATCCCGCCTTCCAGTGGGCCATCGAGTGGGCCCGTCATCTTGCGACCGACACGCCCAGTGACGTCGAGCGATTCGACGAGTTCCTCGAGTACCTCGTCTCGGTTGGCTTTACGGACGAACGCCACGAGCTCCGCTGACCGACAGAGCGGTTTTTGAACGCCCCTGAGGGGTGCGGCGCGGTCTGAGCAGACGCAGTCGCCGTGAACTTGGTTCGGTGAACACAATGGCTACGACCAGTGATTCGTCGGTCTCCTTCGACCAGACCGACACGCGATCCGACGAGATGAACAGTACAATCGAACAGTGGATCGACGACCTCGTCGTCGGCGTCGACG
>NZ_SGTV01000133.1:0-466 GCF_005435035.1 Halorubrum sp. SD690R
TACTGATCCTGATCCGGCTCTGTCTCAAGCGCACCAGTCACGTTGATCGCCCACTCCGTCGGATCGGTGTCGATATCGAAGATCCCACCGATGAATCCGAATGAATCAGGACGGATAGTTTCGGTAGAACCAACGTAATCGGGGGCAATTGCCGCATCGAAATACTCTCTCACATCCTCAAAAGCAAACTCGTCACTTGGGAGGTCAGTTATTGGGTCGTACTCAGTACCGTCGATATAGAGACTGAAATCTTCCGTCCGCCGTTCCGACAGTTCCTCCCCGCCAGCATTGTAGACAAAAAAATTCACACCGAAAAACCAGCCGTTCGCAGGTTCCACGAACGCCACATCATCCTCTGATTCGTCGTAAACGCGAACCTCCTCCTGAGTTACCCAAGTACCTAGGCCATACTCCGCGAGCGACTCCGAGAGGTACGTCTCCTGCACCTGACCCTCGTCGAGCCCAC
>NZ_SGTV01000134.1:0-462 GCF_005435035.1 Halorubrum sp. SD690R
CAACAGCATCCAGAAGTTCTGCTTGATCGCCGACGTCGTCACGTACCTCGTCGGCGTCGCGGAGAAGGAGCCGAGCGACTTCCTCGTCGAACAGGGACTGCTCGTCGGGACGAACGAGTACTTCGAGAAGAGCCACGTCCTCAAACGCGAGTACGAGGACGAGGAACACCCGTTCGGCTGGATGCAGGACGGCGTCTTCGAACTGTTCGCGGAAGCGGACCGACTGTACCGCTGGCAAACGGAGGAAGAACTGGTCGACGCGGCGGCCGAACTTCCCTGAGCCCCGATTCAGTGCTCTCGTGGGAGCGAGTGCGCCTACTCCTCGAGCAGCGGGCGCGAAGAGTTCGTCACGACCAGCAGGCTGCTCGCGGCCATCGCGACCGCGGCGAACAGGGGATTGAGCAGCCCCGTCAGCGCCAGCGGGATCGCGATCCCGTTGTAGCAGAACGCCCAGCCGATGTT
>NZ_SGTV01000135.1:0-460 GCF_005435035.1 Halorubrum sp. SD690R
CGGCGCGGGGTTCGTGGTGACGCCGCGGTTGACGACCACGCGGTAGAGCCGCCGGTCGTCGCGGTCGTCGATACACTCGTGTTCGCCGATCGTCGGGTCCGCCGGGAGCGCGGCCTCGAACGCCTCGAAGTCGCCGCCCGAGGCCCACACGAACAGCACGGGGTCGGCGGCGCGGTCGGCGGCAGTCGCCCACTCCCGCTCCAGGGTCATCCCGGGGGCCGCCTGCAGCGACGGGCGCAGCACCAGCTGCGCGTCGGTCAGGCGGAGTTCGGCGATGAGGCTCACACAGTTCCTGTTCGTCGTCCAATTACTAAGGTTATGCGGCGGAAACGAAAAGGGGTGGACGGGAAGGAGGTCACACCCCCGCTGTCAGAGGCAGCCCATCCGACGTACGGCCGTCGGAGGACGAACTACTGTTTCGTGCGGACCGGCGTAGTCCTTTGGCTTGTCTAATCCGGGT
>NZ_SGTV01000136.1:0-399 GCF_005435035.1 Halorubrum sp. SD690R
CGTGGGGTCCGTGGCGGCCGAGACGCCGGAGCAGGCGCTCCAGGTGGTCATCGAGGAGATCGACGCTCAGGCGGGCGACACGGTGACGATCACGGTGGAGGGGCCGACGGGCAACACAGCCGACATCAACCGGACGATCGTCGACGTGGCGGACCCGACGATCATGGGGATCTGGCTCGGAGTCGACGAGCTCGAGGCGGCAGGCATCGACATAACGACGATCGACACCCCGGCCGATTACTTCATCACAGCGACTCATGACGAGTCTTCTGTCGACTTTGTGGACGTCTACGCCGCGGCCGACACGCTCGAGGAGACGGTGGCGGTCGCCAACACGACAGAGGAAATCTCAGTCGACTACACGCCTAACGTCTCAGACGATACGGCGCAGGTCGACCT
>NZ_SGTV01000137.1:0-453 GCF_005435035.1 Halorubrum sp. SD690R
ATTGTTGGCCGCAGTACTGAACCTCGCTCTGGGGTAGTGGAATCCTACTACTATAGATCTCAAATCCTGTTTGAAACGTTCAAGAATCCCCCGTTTCCTGTACCTATTTTGACGCTCGCGTCTTGCCAGTTTTATTTCAAAACTGTCGTCGAAGTCGTGATATGGTTATTAGTGTTCGGTTAATTCTTTCAGTAATATCCTATGCGGCCCAAGATTGCTTGAGCCGGGCGTACACGGCAGGAGCGACTGATACTCAAACCGCACAGAGCTGTCGGCTGGGGATTAACCGAACGCGGATGATGATACGGTCACGATGTGGTTCTGAAAAACTCGACCCCATCAGGACCCATTGGGCTGTCCGCCTTCCTGAGGAGCGGGGAAATCAGACGCGGATAGCAGCGAGTTTACTGGGTCGGCATCAAGCGTGCCTAATACTGCCGCGGCCGGCCCGCT
>NZ_SGTV01000013.1:0-37435 GCF_005435035.1 Halorubrum sp. SD690R
AGTTGATCACCGCCATTAGCCGCTGTGTCGGCTTTTTATCTTCGACCTCCGCGAGAGCGTCGCGGAGGTCGTCAAGAGTGGCGGCGTCAAGCGTGGACATACTTGCTAATCACACTCTAACCTAAAGAATATTTAGCTGACAGTATCAAATCAAGAACAAGTATCCCCTCTTGGGTACTATCAAATACGAGTCTTCGAGCGGTAGTGTTCGGTGCCGGATTCGTTCGCAGTAAACTGTACCGTCGAATGGCGGTCAGGTAGATGACGCCAGAAACTGAAAATGCGACTGGTGTCGGGTCAATAGGCGTGCTAAGCACGTTTGTGAGGTAGCATAGGTTTATACCCCAGGGAATGATCAACGCCCCAATCAGCGTATACGCCTGCTTCCGAAACGCAGCCATCTGGCTCAGGGCCAACCGGACTAACAGGGCACTACCCACGCCACCCAGTAAATACGTATAAGCGGCAACAATCCAATACCAGATGCCTCCGCTGTCGTTCTGGGCGACGCTGAGATCTGGTGTTTGTGCGATACTGATCTGTAGAAGTCCCTGAGTCGGCCCGAGAATGGCTAAAATCACGGTCACCACCGGGACGATCGTAAGTGCCGATACATATCTCCAGTTCAAAAAACGATCGTGACCAGTGTATGATAACGCAAACAGCATCCACCCGAGTGGGATTGCAACGACGCCTATCCACATCAGGTACATCCAGAATAGCTTTGCCTCCACACCAGGTGCTCGGAGTCGAAAAATAAGCATAAGCGACCAGAACACCTGCCCGGCCAGCAACAGTACGAGAGGTCTCGCCCCCGGAGATTGCCCCTCTCTCCACGCTAAAATAGCCGAAGCTGAGCCAAGAACGACGGAGATGTGTAACACAGACAGCAGAAAGATAGTATTTGACACAGTCTTACAAGGACATCTATGTATACTAACTTTATGTCTAAGAAATTTAACTTCCCACGGTCAATAAAAAAGAGAGTGCCGTGGATTACCCGATGATAGCGATGAACAGTCCGCACGCCACGAACACGTAGTTCATCTCACCGAGCAACTCCAGGCGACGGTAGTCGTTACTACGCCCAATTCGACTATTGAGGAAAACCGCCAGCACTCGTCCAGCAAGAAGGACCAACGCAAAAAGTGCTGGGAGGAATCCGCTAAGAAACGCGCCAATGACGACGAGAACTGAGAGCATGTTGATGATGTACAATAGATGCCGTGTCCGCTTGACGCCGACGACAGTCGGGAACGTTGAGACATTATTTTTGACATCATCTTCGATGTCGCGGACGTTCGGAATTTCAGTGTTGACGAAAATATCGGCAAAAAAGTAAACCGCCAACACAATGGCAAGTGGCGTGATTGCGGCATCGACAAACACAATTGGCAGGACTACCATTGCTGTAGCCCACGCCAGTGCCACAAGCGTAGAATTAAGCACAAAGATGGTCTTCAGTCGCTGGACCGGCACAAGCGATCGTTCAGACAGATCTGCTACATACAAGATCCAAGTAACGCCTGGAATGAGGGTGACCGCAAGCGCAAGTGGGCCACCAAGCGCCGAGAGAGTAATTGCAAGTCCGTATGCTCCAGCAGACGTGATCGAAAGCAGACGCCTGTGTCGCCCGATGAACGCACTTCGCTCGGACGTCGCTTGTGGGTCGTATCGCACATCGCTGATTCTGTCACCGACGTAGACACCGTAAGCGACCAATCCAACGACGACGGGTGCTAAGGATGGCTCGAGCGACAAGATCACCATCGTGACAAGTGTTCCCGCGATCCCCATGCCTACAATATCGAGTTGGAGGAAAATACAGGCTTTTCGTATGCGATGCCACAGTTTGACCGATGGACGAAAACCGCTACTGGTTCCGGTAGGTTGTCTACCGGAATCCATCTGTTCTGGTTTTTTGTTTGACATTCTGTTAGGGACACCACAAGAAAACCCGCTGTTGTTTCCCTGGGTGCCAGCTGTAAATTACTCCCAACTGACAATAAAGATAGACAGAGACCGTTCGGCATATGAACAGGCTGTCTGTGGGTTTCTCAAATGATACCTTTAGTGATATATTGTGGTTGGGGTTCGTAGCCCTCTGGAGAGATCAATATAAAACTCAGCTTTGAACGTTGTCATGTTGACACTATTTGGCCCGAAATCGGAGGAAAAGACGTTCTACGAGGAGTCTACGGTATCGGCCGAACTGGAGGGTGATTCACAGAGGATAATGAAGGCAGCGTTCACGGCGTTTGAACCTCTAGTGGAGAGTGGAGCGTCTGCGGCTGAACTCCCTTTTCCATGCTCACACCGTCTCAGCCGCCATTTTCGGTCCATTAAGTGTTAGATACTCAACGTTCAAAGCTGAGTATAAAAGATAGCCCTGAAAAGGTGGGTTTCCGTGCTGTTTCCGCTCTGAACAGGTTGGGCAATTACCCGCTTCACAAAGCGGAGAACGCACAAGTGAATTCGCCTGTGTCTGTCCGTCCGTTTCTGGACGATACAGACACAACGGTGAAGCCTCAAGGCTTGTCCCCGAGGTACTTCACCTGCACAGACTGTGCCAAGCGACTCAAAAAACGGTTCCAAGACTACTTCCGATTGCAACACCGGCGGCGATCTTCGCACAGGTTTGCCAAGACTGCGAACTGAAGCTATAGAGGAGGAATACAACAGGAACCGCTCCGATAGCCGCAGCAGTCCAGTCTGGGATATACTGAAATGGATTTATCCAAAGATAGAAGACAGTAATACTTACCCCGATTATAAAAGCAAAAATACGAATCCACTGAAACTCTGACCGGTCTGGCCCATTAGATGGATTTTCTTCTTCGAGAAGATCACGCTTAGAGGGCATAGTTAAAGGTCTGCGCCCCCGCCAATATGTTTTTTTGTAGCGCATCAGTCGGAGCCAAATAGCAGACTCTCAATCCCTAAGCTAAACCCTTTAACTCGGAACAGTGACTCATATTCATGCCCATCATAGAACTATTTCAAGTTAGAATATATTTGAATAAGAATATTTTAACAAAGCCAGATACAGGTATATCCCTAGGGGGCGCAGTCTCCACAGGCGTTAATTCGGAGCGTCCCTCTCCTACTTGCTCGATACCGCGAGAAAGAATTTCTCGGTGCGGTCGAGAATCCTCGCCTTCAGGGCAATGAGGGTGTCAATTGCTCGTGCGGCTGTACAAATAAACCGACACGATCGCGAGGAAAGCCTCCGCAATTTTCGTAATGGTGACAATTGGGTTAATCGCCCCGTTCGTGTAGAACGCTTCAATCCCCCACCCTCGGAACGGGAATAACGCAAGAATCGTCACCAACGAGTATACTGCAGCCACAAGGAAAAACGAGCGTCGCCAGAACCGGGTGAAATATACTGCTGCTCCGCCGAGGAAACCCAGTCCGTTGAGCACGAAGAGCACTGCCAGCACAACGCTCATTTCAATCGCTCGTGTCGTCGCCACGAGATGGATGAGTCCCGTAATGAGGGCCAAAAGAACCGCCACATACCCGATCGGTTCCGACGGCCACTGAAACATACTGTCTGACCTCGTTGTATGGTTTGTACCCATACGCACAATACTGACTGAACATATAAAAAGGAACATTGTTATATAGAATCGTGGGAATCGACTGTTTAACCAATTTCAAGTGCCGGAGATCGACTCATCCGACCCAACGAGAGTGCGAACACGGCGCGCAAGAACCGTGGGCGGGAACTGTCCATACACTGACCTTCGGACACACCCGAACGTTTCGACACTGGCGTGAATTGTCGCTGCCGGCTCGAGTTCCTGCTGGAGGATGTACTCGTAGGCGGCGATCTGGAGTTCATACCGCGGTTGCGTTGCGTCGGGTGACTCGTTCAGCGCAATCTTGAGATCGGCCAACTGCCACTCGCCTCCACCCAGATCTATGAGGATATCGGCCTCACCATGAACTTCTACCTCAACCTCCCCAGCAGTCACGAGTCCACTCAAATCGTGGTCGACGTAGACCGCCTCCGCCGCTTGGATCTGGGCCCACAGGTCGGAGTTGAGGAAGTCCGACACGACTGACACGTGGAAGAAGCTGACGAGGCCACCACGTTCAGTATCTGGCAGCATCTCGATCGACTGCGGCGTTATCTGTTCCATCGCGTCCCGAAGTGCGCTTCGGACGGGCTTGCTCCACGCATCGATCTCGGTGTCCGGCACGTCCATCTCGATGAGGGTGAGTAAGGCCTCGTGGAGACAGGTCCCGACGGCCTCTGGCCCAAGCGTCTCGAACGTGATCGGGAGGCTGTCGGCCACCGCCTCAGTGTCGGTATGAATGGCCTCGTCGAGAAGGTGGGCACCCACGGTGGCGTCGACATCGTCAGTCAACGGATAAGCCGTACTCGGGTCGAGAAAACGTGGGACCCACGACTCCAACTGGTCGCGTTGAGGCGGGACGGCACCCGTCACCGATAGCGGCGTGTCGTACATCTCGCGTGTCATACGGCCCTCGACATCATTCACACCAATCGTCAAATCACCGGCACTGGACGGCTCGTCGATCGCATGCGTGGGTGTCCGTCCAGGCGAAAACTCGAGTGTCTCAAACAAGGTATCGAGCCAGCGATCACGCGGCTGTGCCGTGCCGGGTAACGTCTTCGGAAGCGGGATGACGAGATGGTCACGTGCCCGAGAGAGTGCCACATACAGGAGCCGCCACGCCTCCGCACGCTCGTTGGCTGCGACTGACTGGAGCTGGTCTGGACCAAGCAGGTGCGGGGCCCCACTGTCGGCGTCATCGAGCCAGTGCTCGGTCGCCCACCGCAACCCGACATCGCGTGATGCAGCACCCTGTTTATCGCGACTGTCACCGCTTGGCGTGTAGAGTCCCCCATCGAATGGTGGCAGTTCGATATCGGGTGCTGTCTCGACGTTCGTCGGCGGGGCCAACGCCGCAACGCCACCCTGCGTCATGAACCGCTGAGAGAACGGGCCAGTGTCCCAGAGCTTGAAGCCCGGCGTTGCAAGCACAATCACGTCGTCTTGATCGCCTTTGAGCCGATGAACTGTGCTAAAGACGACATCGGCATCGGTGGTCACACTCGGGATATCGGGCCCCTCGCTCGGGGCCGCCCGAAACGGCGCAAGTAGGTCACCGAGGGCAGCTGGTGGGTACTGCGTGTCAGCTTCCCAGTCGGCGACGGTGCTCGTGAGCGTGTCGAGGGCGGCTACTCGTTGTGCTGCCGGCAGCTCGGTGAACTGGTCGCCCGGGTCGGCTCGAAGCGCGAGCTGCTCGATGATGTCTTCCAGATACACCGACGCTGGAACGCGATGGAACCGGCCCAGCTGATCGCGAAGATCGCGCAGGCCACAGAGGATGTCTCGGGTTTCGGCGTCGAGGTCGTCGGCCGCACAGATGACATCAAGGTCGTACCCAGCCCGCTCGAAGCAGTCGTGGGCTGCTGTGAAATCGAACGGCGAGTCAGTCAACAACGCGCGTGTCTGGGCCCGATCGGTCGGCGCAGTGAGCCAGTCACACACGGCGAGGACCGCCTTGACCACGGAACACGCAAAGAGTCTCGAACTCGCGTTTTGAACGGCCAGTCCTTCGGCCTCGAACGCGTCTTTGTACGCGTCCATCCGCGTTCGCTTTCTGAAGACGACGGTTATCGACTGTGGCGACCCGGTCTCATCAGTCAATGTCCCATCAGCGAGGCCCTGTGCGATGTACGTCGCAAGGATGTTCGCCTCGCCAGCGCGGCCGTCGGGGTTGACCCACCGTGTCTTGTCGGGCGCTGCCCCACCGATGAACGCGGCGATGTGGATGCTCGGGTCGGCGGTTGGATCCCGAGATGCGTCGAGGCCGGGGTAAGTCGCCGCAAAATCGCTGAGCCCCCCGCGAGTTGGATCGTCGAAGACGGGCCGCATGATGGTGTTGATGCCGGCGGCGATGTCCGGGGTTCCACGATAGGTTGTTGCGGCTGTCACCGTCGCATGGGTGTCCCAGTTGATACCGAGATACTGGCCCTCGCGACAGGCGCTCGTGAACAGCGACGGATCGGCGTGCCGCCAGCGGTAGATGCTTTGGAGCGTATCGCCACACGCGAGGACGCGCATCGAGGGAGTGACGAGCTGTGACAATGCTGCGTGCTGGATAATGGAGACATCCTGTGCTTCATCGATGATCACGCTATCAAGCCGCGCGTGGTACCGCTGACGAAGGGCTGTGTACTGGTCGGTGGGTGGCCCATCGCCATCGACTGGCCAGTCACGCTTGAACACACTGGTGATGAAGAAGGCGACATCGGTGTGAGAGACCACGCCATACTCGCGGATCAGGGCTCGGTACTGCTCGCGGTAGGCTTCAAGCACGTCACCAAACGCTGTCAACGTCGTGTCCCATGCGTCATAGAGACGCTGGTCAGCAGCCACAAGGTCGTCCCACTCCGCTGCTGAGAGAGCCGCGTCGGTGTCAGCTGCGGCGTCGGCGTCGACGATGTCTGCGATCGTCGCCACGATATCCGCACGACTACTGGTTCGTCCCCCGGGATACACTGCCTCCTGTGTGGTACGGAGTTTGCGTTCGAAGGCGGCCGTGGTGAGTCGCTGATCGCGACAGTACTTGACGGCGTCAGCGAGCATCTCCGCAGGAGTGGCTGACCAGCGGTCATCCGGGTATGCTGCTTCCAACTCGGCTATCGCGTCTTCGTGGGCCGGATCGGCAGCGACGGCGTCATAACACGCCTTATGAACCGTTTTCAGCAACGCCTTATTCCCGACCGTTGGCGTCTCTTCGAACCCCAGGTCGGTGGCCAGCTCCCCGAAGACGTCACGCAACACGCTGTCGACAGTGCCGATAAACGGTGCGTGCCGGACCCGCGTCACGAGATACGCGATATCTGACTCAGTGAGTGACGCTGCCTCGGGGATCAACGCATGATTCACAATCTCCCGAATGTGTTCACAGACACCGGGTCCGATCGCGGCCGCCTCATCGGTGGTAAACGACATGACGGCCACGCTCTGGGCAGGTGTCCGATCGCCACGAGCGTACCGCCGAATGATGGTTTCGGCCGCGATTCGCTGCATCGTCAGTGATTTGCCAGCACCGGCGACACAGTTCATGGTAAACAGTCCCGACTCGGCATCGACGAATCGGTCTCTGATCGTTGCTTGTGCGTTCCGGAGTCTCCGTGGGTCGTCGTCGTTACTCATGAGGTGTCTCGGTAGGTGCTGGAACGGTATCTGTACTCGCAGAGAGGAGCGCGGCAATCGGCTCAGGAAGCTGCGGTGTCGTGCTCACCAGTTGGGTGCGGGCCTGCTCGGAGACAGTCTCCATCTCGAGTGACGCAAGAAACGGCGAGGGGTACACAGCACCACCGTCTGCGGTCTGTGTGTGCCGCGTCACGATCACGCCGCGCTCGGCGGCACGCATCGTATCGGCGAAGTGATCGCGATCACGGCCGTTTCCCCACGCGGTTCGTGGCGCAACGATATCTGTCTCACCACCCCCAGCGAGAACGGCTTCCTGGAGCTCTGTGGGAACGACGCTGTCAATCTGGGCCGGCCACTCGGCTGCCGTCGCGCCGACCGCGATAACGAATGGGACAGACAGCGCCCACACGTCGTTTGCCTCCATAATGTCGATGGCCCAAGCGTTCGAGTGTTCACGGCGACCCGGGCGTTGTGTCGCCAGCAGCTCACACAGCTCCTGTACAGCGTCCCACGATCGGGAGACCGTCCCGTCTGCGAGCCATTCGTCGTATTTGTGCGAGACCTGCTCGACGAGCCCAGTGACCCTGACCGTTGCTCGCGCGGCCGTCTCCGTCACCATGAGCGCCGGTGAGTCAGCCTGCTTGCGGGCGGGCACGCTCGTCTCGCGATACGCGTCGATCGACGCCCCCAGAACCGTTCCAACTGTCTCTGGCGTTGGCTCGCGCTCGGCATGCGACAGTAGCCAGTCACAGTAGGTTGTGAGTCGCTCGTCCGTGGTGTGTGTCTGTATCGTCTCGGCCCACTCGGCGATCGATCGATGCCCGGGGGGAAGGGCCTCAAGAGCGGCCTGGATCGTCGACTGTTCGAGTGGCCAGCTGGCTGTATCCGTGAGTGGTGCCCACCGCTGCGCCACTGGTTCCAACAGCGTTGCAGCAGCGACGTCGCCGGCGCCAAAGAGCGTACAAAGCGCCGCTATCAGCGCGTATGGTTCGGTGCGGGTCACGCGCAACTGTGTCCAAAATACTGGCGTCACCCCATACTGGATGGCTGCCCGGGTCAGCGGCTGTTCATACGGATCAAGATCGCGAGCCACGACGACGATATCGCGGACGTCCACGCCACGATCACGAATCTCACGGATAGTCGCCATCACAGCACGCGCTTCCTCGCGACGCGTCGGTGCGGGCAATTCGACAACAGGACATGACGGTGCTGGTAGCTCGCCAGTGAGTGCCGTGCGGTGGGCGTGGGTCACAGATTCACCTCTCGCCCGGGATAATCAATGGACAAGAGGTCCGGGAGTCGCGCTGTGAGGTACTCGCTGGTTCCGGGGCGGAGGTGGAGTTCGATATCTGCCGTCGTTGCGGTACAGAGGCCATACAGGAAGTCAACTTCTGGTGCCGGGATGCTGCTCACACCGACGAGCAAGATCCGCTCGATATCGGGATAGCAATTGGCCCACACCTCGTCGCCGTCGATGAGGCGGCGCGTCGCCCGTCTGAGGAGCGCCGTCTTCGAGACCGCTTTGACTGTCCGGTCGCGCAGCCACGTCTCGACGGCGAGGCCACCATCAACCAGTGTGGTCGCCTCGTCCGCAATGGGAGTCGCAAACTCGTCGGTGACATCGCGCAGCGCCGCAATCCGATCCGGATGGAAGTTCGTCATTGATTCGACCTCTGAACGGATCTGTTCAAGTTGTTGAGGACCGATGTCTTGGCGGGCAGAAAGCAGCGGACGGAGTCCCGATGGCTGATCTGGTGTCGTCGTCGGAAGCGACTGGAGGAGCGCTAAGCGATCGACGCGATCGAGGCTTGTCGGGGCTGGGCCTGCGGCTCCAAGCAGTACTTCCGCAACGGTTTTTGGGTCGACAAATTCAAACGCGTTCTGTGGCTGTGTACGCTCTCGTAGCCGCCGTTGGAGGTTTCGTTGGTGGAGTTCGGTCGGCGCCAACACGAGTTCTGTCGGCGTCGCTGTGCGGTCAGCACGATTGAGAAGCCGTTCTTCCTCGCCACAGTAAATCGAGATCTGCGAGGCAACATCGTCGTCAGTCGTGTGGAGGTCCGTTGTCGACATCAGATCTATCAGTAAGTAAGGTACAACAAAGCGGTAATAAACTGCTTGCCCCAGAGTGGAAGTGGTCAGATAGTGTACTGAGCTATCACTTGCGTGACCTACGAGATGACGACCGTTGCAAATGCGTGTCCAAACTGTGGGCCACTTGTGATAGAGATCACGAGCGCATACCCCCACTTTCAGTAGGGGTCAAGCGGATACGTGGCCCGTTTGTCGGTGGATCCAGTTCGTGGTGCCCATTAGTACAAATACTACGCACTCGGTGAGATACTGTTCCCAAACCAGAAGGGATGGAGAACCGATACCGGTTCGTATGGCGATGACATGGAGTCCGATGTGGCCTCATTAACCAGATCACAGCCCTACGAGAGAAATAAACAAGAGTTCCACCGATGTGTCGCCGGTTCCCCCCGAGAGCGGGTTGGAACCAAAGGGCGGCGACCGCCCGAATCCGATGGTCGGATTTCCCCGTCTTCAGGCGGAGGAGGTCAAGCTATCTGGTGTCTCCTCAATCAAATTAGATTCTCTGGAGTGAGAGGCGACACCCGAGTCGGCGATGAAGCTCGATATCGGACTCCACCTGGCTAAATTATCATTTTTAGACACAGTATCTATTCTTTAGAGGTGGGATATCGACCGGCATCGGACCACCGTTCATCGGTGGGGCTCAGAAAGCTGAATCAGGAGGTTAGCGGGTCGATCGAAGTTGTAGATCCTGATGGTGAGAAGGTCCTTGATACCTCGTTCGACGTCCCCTTGACCGAGTTAGACGGTGAATATAATATCGTAACATACGCCGACGTGTGGACTACCATCGGTGAGTACAAAGTTGACTTGGAGCTCGCGGATGCCGTGATACCAGGGACCTCACGGCTGAATCAGCGATTTTCGATTACTAGTATTAAATAGGAACTTGTCGCTATCTCTATTGACACAAGCGATCAAAATGAACTGATCACGCTTCGAGTCAGAGAGTCGTTCTCAGATCTTGGGCAGACAAACGAGATCGGCTAACCGGTATCAAAGATTTTTGCGAGTGTTCGTTTGACAGCGTGTTCCCAGCCCATATCAGAAACAAACAAAATAATAATATTTCTTTCAACACACCAGATTTGTTATCTATTTTGACGGCGTTCGACGACGCACCGACCCGGCGGTGTCGAACGCGAAGGCGACACGCGCTTGACTACACTGACCGGCCCCGACCCACGTTCCACGTCCTCACTCGGTCCTGAGTTTTGCTCGCGTGTACGGTTCGAGGCCGCCGCTGTCGACGAGCGACTGGAGGAACTCCGGCAGCGGGTCGGCGTCGTACCGCTCGTCGGCGGTGTGGTTGATCACTGCGCCCTCGTCGAGTCGGAAACTGATCTCGTCGCCGTCGTCGATCCGGTCGGCGTCAGGACAGATCAACACGGGTAGCCCGAGGTTGATCCCGTTCCGGAAGAAGATGCGGGCGAACGACTGCGCGACGATGCCGTCGACGCCGGAGCCCAAAAGCGAGAGGGGAGCGTGTTCGCGTGAGGAGCCGCTCCCGAAGTTGTGCCCGCCCACGACGAAATCGCCGTCGGCGACGTTCGGCGCGAACTCCGGCCGGAGGTCGTTGAAGGCGTTCTCGCCGAGTTCAGCTGGGTCGCTGGAGACCAGGAATCGCGACGGGATGATCTGGTCGGTGTCGATGTTGTCCCCGAACGTCCACGCCCGGCCGGGTTCGGTCGTGTCGATGTCGCGGTCGGCGTCGCTCATGCGCCCACCCCATCGAGAACGTAGTCGTCGTACCGGTTCAATTCGACCTCCCGCGGGTCAGTTATCTCGCCGTACAGCGCCGACGCGCCGACGGTGGCGGGGCTCGCGAGGTACACCTCGCTCTCCATCGATCCCTCGCGGCCGGGGAAGTTGCGGTTCGCGGTGGCGAGACAGACGTCGCCGTCGCCCAAGACGCCCTGATGCGTGCCGAAACAGGAGCCGCACCCGGCGCTCTGGACGATGGCGCCGGCGTCGACGAACGTCTCCATGACGCCGGTGTGCATCATCTGTTTGTACACGGATTTCGAGGCCGGGACGACGACCATCCGCGTGTCGGGGGCGAGCCGCTCGCCCGCGATGATGTCCGCGACGATCCGGATGTCCTCGTACCGCCCGTTCGTACACGTCCCGACGAACAACTGGTCAATCTCCGTGCCGACGACCTCGTCGACGGGGACCGCGTTCTCCGGGTTCGACGGCGTCGAAACCTGCGGCGAGAGCGACTCGGCCCGGTAGGTATGGACCGCCTCGTAGTCGGCGTCATCGTCCGGCTGCGTGTACGCCGGTATCTCGGGGCGCTCCCCGGTCTGCGCCTCGAGGAAGTCGACGGTCCGCTCGTCGGGCGCGACGATGCCGGCCTTCCCGCCCATCTCGATCGCCATGTTTGAGAGGACGAGCCGCTCGTGGATCGGCATCGACTCGACTGCCGAGCCGCCGTACTCAGCGGTCATGTACGTACAGCCGTCGAACCCCACGTCGCCGATGAACTTCAGGATAAGGTCCTTCGCGTACACCCCGTCGGGGAGGTCGCCCTCGACCTCGAACCGGAGCGTCTCCGGCACCCGGAACCACAGCTCGCCGGTCGCGAGCGTCGTCCCGAGGTCGGTAGAACCGACGCCGGTGCCGAAGCCCCCGACGCCGCCGAAGGTGGTCGAGTGCGAGTCCGCGCCGATCACCAAGTCGCCGGGGGAGACGAACCCCTCTTCGACGAGCACCTGGTGGCAGATACCGTCGCCCACGTCGTACTGCTGGGCGCCGTACTCGTCTGCGAACTCCCGGACGATGTTGTGGTTGTTCGCGGCCTTGACGCCGTCGGCCGGCGCGTGGTGGTCTATCGTGATCACGGTGTTGTCCGGGTCGACGAGCTCCGGGTCGTCGCCCGTCACGTCCTCGAAGACCTCGAAGGTCAGCGGCCCCGTCACGTCGTGGGTCATCATCACGTCGACCGCGGCCTCCACGTAGTCCCCGGCCCGTACGTCGTCTCCCGATTTCTCCGACAGCAGCTTTTCCGATATGGTTTTTCCGGTCATGCGTTGTCTTCCGCGACGGTCGCTAACACGCGGTCGACGGTCCCGCCCATCAGGACGTGGCTCGTCGCCCCTAGGTCGAGTCGGTCAGCGACCTCGTGAGCGACCGACTCAACGCGCTCGAAGTCCGCACTCGTTTCGAGACCCATTCTACTCAGCAGTTGGACGAGGTCCTCGGTCGGCGTGTTGCCGACGCCGGAGAGCCCGTCCGGCAAGACGACTCCTCCGCCGAGCCCGCAGTGTGACGCGTCGAACCGGTCGACGCCGCACTGCATCGCGACGAGGGTGTTCGCGAGGCTCATCCCGTTCGTGTCGTGGAGGTGTAACCCCGCGTCCAGGTCCGGGTGGCGGTCGAACACCGCCGTGTACATCTCCTCGATCTCGACCGGGTCGGCGAGCCCCATCGTTGTCGCCAGCGTCACCTCGTCGACGCCGGCGTCGACGACGCGGTCGACGACCGCCAGCGTGTCTTCCATGGGAATCCGCCCCTCGTACGGGCAGTAGAAGCTGGTTCCCATCCCGGCTTCGACCTCAATGCCCGTCCCCTCGGCCATCGCGACGATCTCCTCGACGCCTTCGAGAATCTCCTCGACGGTCATGTTCTGGTTGTGCTCGCTATACGTTTCGCTGACCGTCACAAGGGCGTTGACTTTGTCGACACCGGCATCGATCGCTCGCTCCATCCCGACCGCGTTCGGGACCAGCGCGCGGTAGGTCACGTCGTCATAGCGCTCGATGCGCTTTGCGACCTCGTCTGCGTCCCGCAATGTCGGGACCGCCTTCGGATGCGTGAAGGATGTGATCTCGATCTCGTCGACGCCGGTCTTCGAGAGCTCGTCGATGATGTCGACTTTCTCGTCGGTTGGGACGAACTCGTCGAGCCGCTGGAACCCGTCTCGCGGGAGCATCTCGACTAAGGTCACGTCCTCGGGGTACTCGATCATATGACGTCCTCCGCGTCGAGCTCCGCGAGCGTTTCCTCGTCGTATGACAGCCGCTCGCCGTACACCGCCTCGTTGTGCGCGCCGAGCGGCGGCCCGAGGTGCGAGATCGAACCGGGCGTCTCGGAGAGGCGCGGGACCGTGTTCTGGACCGCGCCGGTCCCGATCTCGTCGTCCGGGACCTCGACGACCGCGTCGCGGGCCTGGTAGTGCTCGTCTTCGATGATGTCGGCCACGTTGTAGATCGGCGCGATAGTCGCCTCGTACTCCTCGAACCGGTCGATGACCTCCTCGCGGGTGTGGTCGTCCATCCAGTCTTGGATGGCCGCGTCGAGCTCCTCGACGTTCTCCAATCGCTTCTCGTTGTCGGCGAATCGGGGGTCGTCTTTTAATTCCGGCCGCTCGATGGCGTCGAACACCCGCATCGCGATCGGCTGTGCGCTCGCCGAGATGGCGACCGCCCGGCCGTCGCCCGTCTGGTAGACGTTCCGCGGCGCGGACGACGTAGAGCGGTTCCCCGACCGCTCTTCGATCTCGTCGAGCTGCTGGTAGCGGAGCGGCTGCGGCCCGATGAGCGAGAAGATCGGTTCGATGAGGCTCGTGTCGATGTACTGCCCGGAGCCGCCGTTCGCGTCGCGGTTGTACAGCGCGAACGCGACCGCCATCGTCGAGAACATCGCCGCGATGCCGTCCGCGAGCCCGGTCGGGGGTAGCAATGGCTCCCGGTCAGGGTAGCCGTTGAGGAACGCGAACCCGGACATCGCCTCCGCGAGCGTGCCGAATCCGGGGCGGTCGCTGTACGGCCCCGTCTGCCCGAACCCGCTCAGCCGGAGCATCACGAGGCCGGGGTTGAGCTCGGAGAGGTGGTCGTAGCCGAGGTCCCATCGTTCGAGGGTGCCCGGCCGGAAGTTCTCGATGAGCGCGTCCGCGTCGGCGACCAGATCCTCGAAGACGACCTTGCCTTCCTCGGTGGAGATATCGAGCGTCACCGACTGCTTGTTGCGCCCGAGATACTTCCACCAGAGCCCGACGCCCTCCTTCTGCGGCCCGAAGTGGCGCAGGTGGTCGCCGGTCGCCGGGTGTTCGACCTTGATCACGTCGGCGCCGAAGTCCGCGAGCAGGCGCCCGACCGTCCCGATCGAGATCATCGAGCCGGCCTCGATCACGGTGACGCCATCGAGCGGGCCTGCGGGGGCGTTGGTCTGTTCGTCGTCTGCGGCGTCGTCTACACCGCCGTCCGTAGCCGCGTCGCGGCTCATCGTCGCCTTGTGCGTGTCTCGGCGGCGCCGTGTGCGGCGCGCGCCGGTCGGTTCGTCGTCGGTTGGATGCTGTATCGTGTCATGTGCGTGTGTCCGTGTTCTTGGGTGGTGGGTCGCCCGCGCTCGATCCCGACGTGGAGCGGGCGAGCGGGCGACAGCGATCGGGGCGAGAGCGGTTAGATCGGGCGGTCGATGTGCGTCCCGTGGCCGCGCTCGCCGACTACCTCGCCGTTTTCGTAAGCGACCTGTCCGCGGACGACCGTATGGGTCGGCCACCCGGTCACGTCGCGTCCCTCGTATGGGGAGTAGTCCGCGCCGCTTTGGAGCAGTTCGGGGGTCACCGTCTTCATCTCGTCGAGGTCGACGATCACGATGTCGGCGTCGGTTCCGACCTGAATTGAGCCTTTCTTTGGATATATATTGAACGCTTTGGCGGTGTTCGTCGACGTCACCTCGACCGCGCGCTCCAGCGAGATGCGTCCCTCGTGGACGCCCTCGGAGAGCATGAGCGGGAGCAGCGTCGCCGACGAGGGGAAGCCGGGGAGGCTGTCCGGCACGTCCTCGCCGACCTTGTCGTCGCGCAGGTTGGCACAGTGGTCAGTGCCGATACAGGAGATAGTCCCGTCCGCGACCCGGCTCCATAGCGTCTCCTGGTCTGCCTCCGACCGGACCGGCGGGTTGACGTTGTGGCGCTCGTCGCACTCCTCGGTCGTGAGACAGAGGTAGTGCGTACACGTCTCGCCGGTGATCTCCCAGCCCGCGTCGTGGAGCATCGCCAGTTCGTCGGCGGTCCGCCCCGCCGAAACGTGGACCGCGTAGAAGCTGTCGTCGTAGTCGTGTTGGCGGGCCAGCGACCCGCTCGCGGTCATGCTCTGTGCCTCCGCGTAGTCCGGGAACTGGTCGACCAACACGTCGTAGCCGCGGTACTCTTGGTCATCGTCGACCGCGGAGTCGAGGTATGGGTTGTCTCCGAGCGCGCTCGTGATCTCCATGTTCTCGGAGTGGTGGCCGAGCGTCGTGGGCGCGTCCTGGGCGGCGAGTTCTTGGATGAACGCGTCCGCCCAGTCGTCGTGCATCTCCGAGTCGGTGCCGAACTTCTCGGGCGCGACATCCTTGTAGTTCTTATACCATTTAAACGACGTAATGCCCAGCTCCTCGACGATATACGGGATTTCCTCGATGTGTTCAAACGAGAGCAGCCCTAACGAGAAAAAGTAGTCGTGGTAGTAGTTCGGCTCTGCCTCGGCGAAGTAGCCGTCCATGATCTCCTCGTAGGAGCCACCCCGCCGGAAGTAGTTCCCGATGGTCGTGACGCCGCCGACGAGGTCGGATCGCGACTCCGTCTCGGCGTCGGCGTCGAGGCCACGGTAGATCCCGTGGTGGGTGTGCGGGTCGATGGCGCCGGGGAGGACGTGTTTCCCTGTGGCGTCTATCTCCCGGTCGCCGGAGAGGGTCCCCGGGCTCGCGATCGCCGAGATCGTCTCTCCGTCAGCGGCCACGTCCGCCTCGAAGACGCCGAGTTCGGGCGTGACGACCGTACCGTTCGCGACGACGAGGTCGTGGTCGCTCATGCGTCGATCCCCTCCACCCACGACTCCACCTCGTCGCGTTCGAGCACCTCGGCGTACTTCATCCACAGGTCCATCAGGGCGATCTTGTGGCTCGCCTCGATCCGGTCAAACAGACACTCCTGTGGCAGGACGACGTTAAAGCCGTTCTGTTGGGCGTCAATCGCGGTCGCGCGGACGCACCCGCTCGTGGAGTTACCGACGATGATCACGGAGTCGTGCCCGCCCCGGACCAGCCGCGAGAGGAGGTCGGTCCCGTAGAAGGCGGAGGCGTACGACTTGTTTATCACCGTCTCGCCCTCCTCCGGCTCGACGGCCTCGACGATGTCGAGGTCCTCGTGATTGGGGTCGTCGTAGCTCGACGGGACGACTCGCGTGTACGTGACGGGAACGTCTCGCTCGCGAGCGAACGCCAGGAACGGCTCGATGTGGTCGATCGCGTTCCACGCGATCTCGCCCATCGCGGTGCGATACTCCTCGACGGCGTCGAGGATCGGCTCGTCGGCCCCGACGACGAGTCGCTGCATGTCGATGACCAGGACCATCGGATTCGTGCCCATCCCGCGGGACTCCCACGAGGACGCGCCTTCCTGGTCGTACCCGGCCGCGGAGATGACCTGCTTGTCGCGCTCGGTGAGCAGGTCCTCCCAGATGCGTTTAGTCATGTGAACGAGTGGCAGTATGTCGAGCAGTCTGATAATTCTGTGGGTGGGTGGAGGCGGGACTGCGGGTCGGCGGCTACCGCGAGGGCGCGAACGCCGCCAGCGTCCGTTCGACCCACTCCCTGTCGCTCCCGGCGGGCGCGCGGACAATCGGGAGGTCGACGCCGATGTCGCGGAGGTGAGCCAACTGCGCGCGCGCCTCTGTCGGCGTCCCGACGACCGCGAGGCGGTCGAGGAGCCCGTCGGCGACCGCGTCGGCGCCGGCTTCGAGCGAGGGGGCCGCACGGACCGCGTCGACGACCTCTTCGTACCCCGCCTGTTCGGCGGCGCGGTCATAGTACCCCGGAATGTCGCGCAGGTAGTAGGCGACGTGTTCGGCCGCGGCCCGCCGTGCGCGCGCCGGGTCCTCGTCGACCGCGGTCAGCACGTACATCGCCACGTCGATTTCTTCCGGATCCTTGTCCGCGCGGGCCGCGCCGTCGGCGAGCCACGTCAGCGCCTCCTCGAACTGCGAGTCTGGGTAGAGGTTCGGCACCCAGCCGTCGGCGAACTGCCCGGTGAGGCGGACGTTTGCCGGCCCTAGCGCGCCATTGTAAATGGGGATCGACGCGCGTTCCGGCTCGAACGCCTCCCAGAACGCGGTCCGAGACGGCGAGAAGAACTCGCCGTCGAACCCCTCCGGGTCGCCGCACAGATACCGGCGCACCAGCTCGATGTACTCGTCCATCCGGGGCAGCGGGCGGTCGAAGTCGGCCCCGTGGAACCCCTCGACGACGCCGGGATGCGCCACGCCGAGCCCGAGGATCGCCCGCCCAGCCGAGTGCGCGTCGAGGGTCGCCGCCGCCTGCGCGATGGCGGCTGGGGTGCGTGAGAACACGTTGACGATGCCGGTCGCGAGGCCGATTCGGTGGGTGTGGACCGCCCAGCGTTCGAGTTTCCCGAATGCCGACTTCCCCTGGCCCTCGGCGGCCCACGCGCTCTCGTAGCCGAGTTCTTCCGCGCGGACGACGAGGTTGGGCTCGTCGCGCAAGGCAAAGAGGACGCCGATGCGATCGGTCGTGTCCGCGTCGCTCACGGCTTGACTACCTCCTCGACCGCGAGGTCGTTGTACACGTCGAGCCGGGCGATCGCGCCCTCGTCGACTTCGTACACGTCGACGTACCGCACGTCCTCGAAGGGCTCGCCGTCGTTGTCGACGCCGTGGAGCGTCCCCTGGCTGACGACACGGTTCCCGGCGACGGTCCAGCGACCGAACGCCTTGCCGGCGCGCTCGTACCGCGGTTCAAGGAAGGCGAGGAACGAGGCCGCGGCTTCGGGCCCTGAGAACCGTGCGCCGGGGACCGTGATCACGGCGCCGTCGGCAAACAGCTCGCCAACGGACTCGCGTTTGTCCGGGTCGGACATCCGCTCGAAGAACTCCTCGACCGTCTCGCGTGGCGTTCGGGCCATGGTTCTCATACACACCCAAAGAGATATAAATGAAACCATAATGAACTTGAGTGCCGGTCAGCAGTCGTCCACGTGGGTCGCCAGCGGCGCGGACTCGGGGGAAACGCGGTAGGCACACGAACGGCGACACCCCACAGACCGGTAGATTTACGCGACATGGTTTCGAGTGTCATGGTATGGAGTCGCCCGATATGGAGCCGCAGCAGCGGACGTTAGACGACGCGAGCGCGGAGGTCGTCTCGGCCGACGAGGTCGAGTTCAATGTCGAGACTGACGTGCTGGTCGCTGGGGCCGGCGGATGCGGGCTTACGGCGACGCTCGCGGCCTGCGAAGCGGAGAACCTGACGGTCACGCTCTTAGAGAAGAGCGCCGAGGTCGGCGGCAACGCCGCGCTGTCGACGGGGATGATTCCCGCGGCCGGCACCCGCTTCCAGCGCGAGGCGGGGATCGAAGAGGAGCCGGCCGACATGGCCCGAGACATCTTGGAGAAGAACAGCCACGAGGCCGACGCGGAGTTGGTCGAGCACCTCTGTGAGAGCAGCGTCGACCTGGTCCACTGGCTCGTGGACGACTGGGATATCTCGTTGCATCTTGTTGACGATTTTAAGTACCCGAAACACTCCGAGTATCGGATGCACGCGCCGCCGGGACGCAACGGCGAGAACCTCGTCGCCGAGATGCGCGACCGGATCGAAGCGCGGGAGAACACGGAGTTGCTGACGAACACGCCGGTGACGAAGCTGGTCGCGAGGGGCGGCGCCGTCGAGGGCGTTGTCGCCGGCGCGGTCCGCGAGGAGGCGATCCAGGCGGACAAGGTGATACTCGCCACCGACGGCTTCGCGGGGAACCGGGAGATGGTGCGCGCGCACTGCGAGGACGACATCGCCGACGCGCTCTACTACGGCTCCGACGGCAACACGGGGGATGGGATCCGCTGGGGCGCCGAACTCGGCGGCGCCCTCGCGTCGATGGACGCATTTCAGGGGCACGCGACCGTCGTCAGCGGGACGGGCGCGCTGTCGACGTACGCCGTCGTGATGAACGGCGGCGTCCTCGTCAACGCCGACGGCGAGCGCTTCGGGAACGAGTCGAAGGGGTACTCGCAGTTCGCGGTCGACGTGGTCCGTCAAGAGGGCGGCGTCGCCTACGAGATCTTCGACGAGCGCATCTTCGAGCGTCTGCAGGGCGAGTTCGACGACTTCGACCGGGCCGTCGACCTCGGCTCGTACACGAGCGCCGACACCGTCGAGGCCCTCGCCGCCGAGCTCGGTTGCGACCCGGAGGCGACCCGCGAGGCGGTCGAGTCGTACAACGCGGCCGTTGAGGCGGGCGAGCCGGACGAGGTCGGCCGCGAGGACGGGCGACACGTCCTCTCGGCTCCCTTTTACGGGACCGAGGTGACCGGCTCGCTGTTCCACACGCAGGGAGGGCTCGTCGTCGACGAGCACGCACGGGTGCTCCGCGAGGACGGGTCGACCGTCGACGATCTTTACGCCGGCGGCGGCACCGCGACGGGCATCAGCGGCCACGGGGCCGCCGGCTACCTCTCCGGGAACGGGCTCACGACCGCGATGGGATTCGGCCGGCTGGCCGGCGTGCACGCCGCCCGGGCGCTCAGCGAGCAATCGTGACGACGAGAGAGACGGCCTCGGCGCTGTCGTTCGCCGGTGACACCGTGCTGATCACCGGCACGGCTCGGGGTATCGGTCGTGCCTGCGCGGTCCGCTTCGCCGAGCGCGGCGCGACGGTGGTCGGCGGCGACCGCCTCGACCAGTCGGAGACCGTCGGGGCCTGTGCGGAGCTTACAGGGGATTTCGAGCCGGTAGACGCCGACGTGACTGACCCCGCGGCGGTCGCGGCGTTAGTCGAGCACGCGGCGGACACCGGGCGCATCGACGCGGTCGTCAACGTGGCCGGGATCGTCGCCCGCGAGCCGATCGAGACCCACGACGGCGAGCCGTGGGCGCGCTCGATGGACGTCAACCTCACCGCGCCGTTCCGGATCGTCCGCGAGGCCGCGCCGCACCTGCGCGAAACCAGCGGCACGATCGTCAACGTCTCGTCGATCTACGGACAGATCGGGGCGGCGGAGCGCGCGGGCTACGCGTCGACGAAGGCCGGACTGGATGGGTTGACGCGGGCGCTCGCCGCCGAACTGGGCACGGACGGCGTCCGAGCCAACGCCGTCGCGCCGGGGTTCATCGAGACCCCGATGACCGCGCCGTACGCCGAAGACGACGCGGCGCGCGAGCGGTTCCGCGGGCTCGCGGCGCTTGACCGGCTCGGCGAGCCGACGGAGGTCGCGAGCGTCGTCACCTTCCTCGCGGGCGACGCGGCCTCGTTCGTCACGGGCGAGACAGTCCTCGTCGACGGCGGGCGGGCGACTGTGGAGTGAGCGGGGCGCGCCGGCCGGAGTTTGGCGCGTCGCCGCAAAACGAGAGCGTGTCAGTACCAGTCAACTGCGTGTCACTGACTAGCGGGAAAACGTTTATTCGGACGTGCGGTGACGTTCGGGCATGACTCGCCCAATTTTATCGACCGAGGGGTTGACCAAGCGGTTCGGCTCCCTCGTCGCAAACGACGATCTCTCCGTGACCGTCGAGGCGGACACGATTCACGGGATCATGGGACCGAACGGTTCCGGGAAGTCGACGTTTTTCAACACGGTTACTGGCTTTTACCGCCCCGACGGCGGCACCGTCCGGTTCGACGGGGAAGACGTGACCGACTGGAAGCCCGACGAGATCGCGCGGCGCGGACTCGCGCGGACCTTTCAGATCCCGTCGCCCTTCGAGGATCTCACCGTCAGGGAAAATATGCTCGCCGTGTTCACCGGAGGGCTCCGCTCCGGGGTGCGGGTCCCCGACGAGAAGCGCTCGCGCGCCGACGAACTGCTCGAACTCCTCGATATCGACCACGTCGCCGACCAGGAGGCCGGCGGGGTCTCTGGCGGCCAGGAGAAACTGCTCGAACTCGGGCGCATCCTGATGCTTGAACCGGCCTGCGTGATGCTCGACGAGCCCACCGCGGGCGTCAACCCCTCGCTGCGGAACCGCTTGCTCGACCACTTGGAGACGCTCAACGACCGCGGCACGACGTTCGTGATCATTGAACACGACATGCGGGTCATCGCAGACGTCTGTGACCGCGTGACCGTGTTCAACCAGGGACAGGTCCTCGTCGAGGGCGACTTCGAGTCGGTGACGAGCGACGAGCGCGTCCGCGACGCGTACCTCGGGGGCGCGGCCGACCACGACGCGTCGCTGGAGACGCTCATCGAGGAGGAGGAGGAGACAGGGAGCGCCGCCGTCGACGACGCGGCCACGGACCCGACGCCGGCCGCCACCGGCGGCGCGGTAGCTACCGGGAGTGCGGGCGCGTCGTCCGGGGTCGCGGCGACGGGCGCCACGGCAAGTACGGCGTCCGCGCGCTCCGAGGTCGGCGCGGCGTCCGACGGGGAGTCGTGGCTCGTCGGCGAGAACCTCGTCAGCGGCTATGGGAACCACCGCGTCGTTGATGGAGTCTCGGTCGAGAGCAGGGACGGCGTCACCTGCGTCTTCGGGCCGAACGGGTCGGGGAAGTCGACGCTTTTGAAGACGCTCGCCGGGGTCGTCCCCGCGTGGGAGGGGACAGTCAGGCACCGCGGAACCGACCTGACCGGCAACAGGCCGGCCGAGAACGTTCACCGCGGGGTGACGATGCTCCCGCAGGACGGCGGCATCTTCGGCAACCTCACGGTCCGCGAGAACCTCCTTCTCGGCGGGTACACCGTCGACGACGGGGCCGTCCGCGAAGAGCGGTTCGACGAGGTCCTGTCAGCGTTCCCGGAACTGGAAGGCAAACTCGACGAGAAAGGGCAGTCCCTGTCGGGCGGCCAGCAGATGATGCTCAGCTACGGGCGCGCGATGATGACCGGCGCGGAGGTGTACCTCCTTGACGAGCCGTCGAGCGGGCTGGCTCCCTCCCTCATCGACCAGGTGTTCGAGATGACCCGGCGGCTCGTCGAAAGCGGCGCGCAGGTGGTGCTTATCGAACAGAACGTCCGCGAGGCGCTGCGGATCGCCGACTACGTCTACATCTTGGCGCAGGGGCAACTCCAGTTCGAGGGGACGCCCGACGACCTGACCGACGAGGACGACCTCGTGGAACTGTACCTTGGGCTGGACTGACGCCCCCCGACTCGTTTCCTCATCCGTCGTCTGTCTTGCCGCCCGGCTCGCCGGATGTACTCGTGACCACCGCGAGCCGCGGAACTAATCAGAATCTTTCGTAACAAACTATATGTGTACCCGTATCACACAAGGGATATATGGGAGACAATCCCGCAGACCGTGTCAGTAGACGCTCGTTTGTTAAATACAGCGGCGCCACCGGCGTCACCGGTGTGCTAGCCGGCTGTAGCAGCAATGGTGGCGGCGGCGGGGGCGACGGGAGCGGCAGCAGCGACGGGGGCGACGGGAGCGGCAGCAGCGACGGGAGCGACGGGAGCGACGGCGGCGACGCGCCCGACGAGGTGATCATTGGCTCGAACCACCCGCTGAGCGGATCGCTCAGTAACACCGGTGAGCGGATGGATCAGGCAGTCAAACTGGCGGCGATGATCAAAAACGAGGCGGGCGGCATCGAGTCGCTGGACGGCGCGGAACTCAGCGTCATCAGCGGGGACAACGAGGGGGCACAGGAGCTCGGCGGCGAAGTCGCACAAGAGCTCATCGACGAGGGTGCGAGCGTACTGACCGGCTGTTACTCCTCGCCGGTGACGAGCGCGGCGACCCGGACCGCGGAGAGCGCGGGCGTCCCGTTCGTCATCTCGGTGTCCGTGGCCAACTCGATCCTCCAGGAGACGCAGCTCAACTACGCGTACCGGCCCCAGCCGCCGGCGAACCAGATGGCGGTCGACCACGCGCGCCTGCTCGCCGACGCAATCCGGAACGCCGGCGAGGAGATTGAGACCGCGGGCCTGTTCTACATCGATATCAGCTTCGGGCAGTCGGTGCGCGACGCGCTCCGCGAGGAGCTCCCTGCCAACGATATCGAAATCGTCGCCGAGACCGCCTACGAGCCGGGCGACACCGCTGACACGCAGGTCACGACGCTCCGGGACGCAGACCCGGACGCGGTGATCGCAACCACCTACCGGTCGGGGACGATCGAACTGGTCAACGCGATGAACAACCAGAACTACCAGCCGAAGTACGTCACCGGCTGCTCGAACGCGGCAATGAACGATGTCAGCGCGCTCGAAGAGATGGGCGACACCGTCGAGGGCGGGTTCGCGAACAACTTCGCGCTTGACCCGACCTCCGACGCTGCGAGCGAGGTTCAGTCGCGCTTCGAGTCGGAGTTCGACACCAGCTTCGACGCAAACGTTGCGATGACGTACGCAGCAACCGAGGTCATCATCGCGGCGATCGAGGAGGCGGGGTCGGCCGACCCAGACGACATCAACAACGCGTTAGGGGAGATCACCGTCGAAGATCACATCGCGGCGATGCCGCCGATCACTTTCGCCGACAACGGTGAAAACGAGAACTCGCTCGCACCGCTGTTCCAGATCCAAGACCTCGAAGACCGCGTCGTCGCACCCGAGGAGTTCGCTGAGACCGACGTGCAGTTCTGACCCACATGCTCTCTTCGTTTTTCCTTGACGCCTGCGGTCGAGAAGCGGCTACCGTCGCCGGGGCTCTCGACACGACCGCAGCGCCGGTCGTTCTCGGGCTCTCACTCCCATCTCCGACGATCTTCGCCCAGTACTTCGTGTTCGCCGTGTTGCTTGGGGGGATATACGGCCTCGTCGCGCTCGGGCTGACGATGATCTTCGGTGTGATGGACGTGATCAACTTTGCGCACGGCGCGCTGATGGTGGTCGCGATGTACACCGTGCTCGTGTTTTCGGACGCTACGGGGCTTTCGCCGTTCTTCGCGATCCCCTTCGCCGTCATTTTGCTTTTCGGATTCGGCATCGTTATCTATCGGTCGACAATCGCTCCCATTATCGACGCGCCACAGGAGAACCAGCTCATCGTCACCTTCGGCGTCCTGCTGATCCTCGTCAGCGGCGTCGAGATGCTGTTCGGCGCTGACCCCCGACAGCTGGGACTTGATCTCGGCTCGCTTGAACTCTCCGGGGTGTTCGTGCCGCGGGGACAGCTGTACGCGCTCGTCATCGCGCTCATCGCGCTTTCGGGGACGTGGCTATTCCTCCAGCGGACGATGCTGGGCCGGGCTATCCGCGGGACTGCCGACAACCGCGACGGCGCGCAGTACGTCGGGATCGATGTCCCACGGATCGACGCGCTTACGTTCGGGATCGGCGCCGCGTTAGCCGGGCTCGCAGGAGCGGTTATCCCCCTTTTTCAGTCGTTCACGCCGGCGCTCGGCGATCAGTACCTGATAAACGCGTTCGTCGTGGTCGTGTTAGGCGGGCTCGGTTCGTTCCCCGGCGCGTTCGTCGGCGGGCTGATCATCGGCTTCATCCAAGTGTTCGGACAAGCGTACTTGGGCGGATCAACGTACCAGATCGTGATATTCCTCGCATTCATCCTCGTGTTGCTCGTGAAACCGGAAGGACTGCTCGGAGGGAGCGCCGATGAGTAACGCGCTCTCCCGCGCCGTCGAGCGATACGGCGCGTTCCGAGACGAGTGGTACGCGCTCCCGGCGTTGGTCGCGGTGAGCCTCCTCGTACTCGCCGCGATGCCGTTCCTCCGGCAGTTCGCGCTGTTCGGGGTCGCGCCGCTCGGGTGGCTCAGCCTGAACATGCTCATCATCACCCTCGTCTGGGCGACGACCGCGCAGGCGTGGAACATCATGTCCGGGTACACCGGACAGTTCTCGTTCGGGCACGCCGCATTCTTCGGCCTCGGCGCCTACACGACGATCATACTGACCGGGAACTTCAGCATCTCTCCGTGGATCGGGATGCTCCTCAGTAGCGCCATCGCAGCAGTATACGGGCTTATCATCGGCGCGTTGACGTTCCGATACGACCTGGAGGGCCACTACTTCGCGCTGGCGACGCTGGCGTTCGCGGAGCTCTTACGCTACGTGTTCACGAACGTCCCGCAGCTCGGCGGCGCGAGCGGCTTCTTCCGGCCGCTCGCGCGTGAGTACGCCGACGGACCGGGACTGGTCGCATTCCAGTTCACCGGCGACCTCCCGTACTACTACTTGATTCTCGGGTTCCTGACCGTCGTCACCGTCGTGTCGCTCGCGATCAACCGATCGCAGCTCGGCTACTACCTGTTCGCGATCCGCGAGCGGGAGCAGGCCGCGGCCGCCATCGGGGTCCCGACGTACCGGTACAAACTGCTGGCCGTCGCCGTGAGCGCCTTCTTTACCGCGTGGCCCGGCGCGTTCTGGGCTATGTACTTCAACACGATCCGCCCCTCGACGGTGTTCGACCTGCTCGTCAACGTCGAAATTCTCCTGCCGGCCATCGTCGGCGGGGTCGGCACCGTCCTCGGGCCGATCGTGGGGTCACTAATCGTCATCCCGGTCGGCGAGTTCGTCCGACAGTCCTTCGAGATTCCCGGACTGAACAACGCCGTCTACGGGGCCATCCTCATCGCGATCGTGTTGTATAGCCCGAAGGGCGTCATCTCGTGGCCGTCCCGGTTCGTCGAGCTGCTCCGGACGCGCACCGGCCTCTTGGACGACGATGCCGCCTGAGCCCGAACGCGAGCTGGCGACGTTCGCCGCGGAGCTCGAGACGGGCGCGATTCCCGACCGGGTCTGCGACCGCGTGGGGCTCACCGTCGCCGACACCCTCGGCGCGATCGTCGCGGGGTCGACCGACGACACGGTCGACGCGCTCGCGCGGCGCTGGACCGACGGCATCTCGGGCGGAGCGACGGTCATCGGCGCTGACAGCGGCGAGACAGTCCCGCCGCTCGCGGCGCTGTGTAACGGCGCCGCGGGGACCGTCCTCGAACTCGACGAGGGACACCGGTTCGCCGCCGGCCACCCCGCGATTCACGTGTTACCGGCACTCTTGGCCGACGCAGAGATCGGGTACGGCGACAGCGACGCGTTCGTGCGCTCGTTCGTCGCGGGGTACGAGGTCGCCGTCCGAACCGCACGCACACTCGGCACGCTCCGGTCCGGGTACCACCCGCACGGCGTGTGGGGCGCGGTCGGCGGCGCGGCCGCAGTGGCCCGCTCGCGCGAACTCGACCCGGAGACGACGCGGTCGGCCATGGCGATCGCGGCGAACTACGCCCAACACACCCGGTTCGAGGCCGCGACGGAGGGCGCGACCGTGCGGAACGCCTACGCGGGCATGAGCAACCTCGCGGCGCTGGTCGCCGTCGATCAGGCCGAAGCCGGGTTCGGCGGCCTCCGGAACGGGGTCGCCCGGCACCTCGAACACGCTGCCGCGGGCGACATCGACGAGTCGGCCCTCGCCGCCGGGCTGGGCGATCGGTGGGAGATCGAACACGGGTACTTCAAGATCCACGCCGCGTGCCGGTACACGCACCCGGCGCTGGACGCCGTCGCCGCGCTCGAAGCCGAGGTGGACCCGAGCGCGGTCGAGTCGGTCCGCGTCGAGACGTACCCGGCGGCCGCGCGGCTGACGGAGCCGCGGCCGCGCAACCAGCTACAAGCGAAGTTCTCGATCCCCTTCGCGGTCGCAACGGCGCTGCTTCGCGGCGACTCCGGGCCGCCCGCGTTCACGGACGAAGCGATAACGGCCGAGGCGATCGCCTTAGCCGAGCGCGTAACCGTCGCGGTCGACAACAATATTGCCGCCCGCGCTCCCGAACAGCGGGGCGCCCGTGTGACGGTCGAGACCGCGGACGGGCGACGGTCTCACGAGGTCGCCGCGCCGCGCGGAGGCGAACACAACCCCTTCGAGGAGGCGCGGCTCGAATCGAAGTTCCGGGAGCTGGTCGCGCCGGTAATCGGGGCGGACCGGGCGCACACGCTCTGGGAGCGCGCCAGGACGCCGGCGCCGCCGCGCGTCCTCTGTACGCTCGCGAGCCGGTAGCGTCCGACCGTTTTCCGCGACCGTCGCGTCCCATACGCTTTTGTCCGCGACGCGCGTCCTCAATGTATGGCAGAATCACACACACGTGAGTGGGAGCGAGCCGTCGGCGACTTCCTCGCGGCGCCCGTCGACGCGACGGCTCGGGGACACGGCCGGGCGGTGGTCGCGGACGTGCTGGCGGCCGCCGTGGCCGGATCGGCGGCGCCGGGCGTCGCCGGGGTCGCGACGGGCGCGTCGTTCGCGGCGGGCGACGCGACGATCCTCGGGACAGACCGGCGGGTCGCCCCGCCGCAGGCCGCCATGACGAACGCCGCGGCCGCCATCGCACAGGAGGTGGAGGAGGGCCACAACACGGGCGGCCACGTCGGTGCCGGGATCGTCGCCGGGGGGCTCGCGGCCGCGGAGGCGAACGACGTCGACGGCGAGACGTTCGTCGACGCGTGTACGAAGGCCTACGAGGTCTGCGTGCGCCTCGAACGGGCGATATTCGCGATGAAAGCCCAAATAAACGACGCGATCCCCTGGCTCGTCCGGAACCCGCACTCGACGTGGACGACGGTCGGGCCGGCGGTGACGAGCGCGCTCTGTCTGGACGCGACCAACGAGGAGCTGCGCGAGACGTTCCGGATCTCGGCGAACCTCGCGGTGGTTTCGATGCACGATCCGTACGCCGAGGGGCCGACGGCCCGGAACTTCACCGCGGGCTTTTCGGCGCAGGCCGGCGTGACCGCGGCGCTCACGGCGATGGCGGGGGTCGAGGGCTCGGAGTCGGCCATCGAGGCGGTGTACGACCCCTTCGAGGAGCTGCTTCCGGAGGGGTTCACGAGCCAGTTCGAGACGCTCGGAGAGGAGTGGGCGGTCGCGGAGCACTACGTCAAGCCCTACCCCTCCTGCCGGTACACCCACCCGCCGCTCGACGCGCTCCGCGAGGCGATAGACGGGCGAGATGTCGATCCGAGCGCCGTCGAGTCGATCACGGTCCGAACGTTCGCCAACGCGACCGACATGGCACACGCCGCGCCGGAGACGTTGACCGCCGGGAAGTTCTCCGCGCCCTACGTGCTGGCGACGTACCTCTGCCGGGGCGGCGTCGAACTCGACCACTTCACCCCGGCGGCGCTGGCCGACGAGACGGTCAGGGGCGTGGCCGCGCGCGTCGACCTGCGCGTCGACGACGGGTACGAGGCGGCCTTCCCCGAGTCGTGGGGCGCGAGCGTCGCAGTCGAACTGCGTGACGGGACCACGCTACGCGGCGCCCGCGAGTACCCCCGCGGCGACTACCGAGACCCGATACCCGAAGCGGCGTACCGAGAGCGGAACCGAAGGCTGCTGGCGCACGGGCTCGGTGCGGGCGAGACCGGCGACGACGAGCGCGTCGACGCGGCGCTCAACGCCATCGACGCCGTGGCGGAGCGACCGGTTCGGTCGACGATCGACGCGCTCAGCCTGTAAAGCAGAACGAACGTTTTGGCAGCCAGAACGGACGCGACAGATACATTACCCACCCGAGCGATCGGCTACGTATGACACGCGACGACACACCAAACGCGGCGTCGGTCGGAGCGACAGAACGGTCGTTCAGCATCATCGAACAGTTGGGCGAACGCGGCGGGTGTGGGGTCTCGGAGCTGGCGGAGTCGCTATCGATATCGAAGAGCACGGTACACAACCACCTCCAGACGCTCCGGAGTCTGGGGTACGTCGTACAGGACGGCGACGAGTACCGACTCGGGCTACAGTTCCTCGGGCTCGGCGACCGCGCTCGCCAGCATCACGATCTGTACCACGTCGCCAAACCCGAGACGGACAGCTTGGTCGAGGCGGTCGGGGAGCGCGCGCAGGTGATGGTCGAGGACGACGGCGTCGGCATCTACATCTACCAGTCGCTGGCTGACCAGGCGGTGCGGACGGACTCACACATCGGAACCGTCGTCGACCTCCACGCCACGTCGGTCGGGAAGGCATACCTCGCACACCTCCCTGACGACCGCTTAGACGAGGTTCTGGAGGCGATCAGCTTCACGGAGCAGACGCCAGACACGCTGACCGAGGTCGAATCGCTCCGGGCCGAACTCGACGAGATCGCGGAGCGCGGGTACGCGTTCAACGACGAGGAGCGAACCGTGGGGATGCGCGCGGTGGGCGCGCCGATCCTTTCCGCGGACGACGACCGCGTCCTCGGCGCCATCAGCGTCTCGGGACCGACGACCCGGATGAAAGGGACGTGGTACCGCGAGGAGGTCCCCGAGATGGTGACACAGTCCGCACAGATCATCGGAATTCGGGCGACATATTCGTAGTGATTCGGGAGAGCAGAATGACTGTTCGATTAGCTGTCTCTGCGGGCGTCGACATCGCATCGAGCGTTCGAGAGGCATGCTATTACAGTTGTACACGTGTAATGGATTGAACTACCCGTGTCGTGGAAACCGACGAGATAAAGTTCGTTGCTGAGGGGCGGGTGTTGACCGTTTTCGCAGTAATCTACCAGCTTAAATTATTATATTAAAATACAACATAAACAGATGATGATGGCGCCGTATCCCCGCCCTGCTCCGCTCTTTTCAGTCGTTCCGTTGAGGGTGGGGGCTTAGCGTCTATATCCAGCGAAATGACAGAGACGCAGGCTCACACCTCGTCGTCGGACGTCGGGTCGCTCGCACAGCCGCATCCCCCCCGGCGGATAAGTTCGCTCACCGGGGCGTCGGTCCCGCAGTTCTGACAGACGGCCCGTACATCAATGAGGATGTCGTAGTCGGCGCGGTCCAGTTCGTCCGCGTTCGCGAGCGCGGTCAGCGCCGACTCCGCCACCGCTGACGTCCGGCCCTGAAGCTTCTCGACGGTCTCGACCTTCCTCTTAGCGATGTCCTCGCTCGCGTCGGGGAGGCTCGCCTCGCGCTCCTGTGTGAGGTACGTGTGGATCGCTTGGTGGGTGACGAAGTCACTAGTGACCTCGTCAACGTCGACACCCTCACGCACCAGGCGTCGACGCGCCCGCGTCGCCGACGAGCCAGAGTTGCCGCGGATCGCTTCGTATGTGCTCGATACGTCGACTGAGAGCGACGAGACGCCGACCTCGCCGAGGGCCGCCCGCAACACGGCCTCATTGAACTCGTCGGCGAGGTCGCGCAGACTCGTCCGCTCACCCGATTCGCCGGTCCACGCCGCCTCCAAGTTCGCGCCCATCCCGTCGAGGTCGTACGCCCGGATCACCCGCCCCACCTTCGTATTCACGCCGCTCGCTGCCGTGGTCATAGCGGTAGTTCGACGTGAAGGGTTACAAAAACATCGGTGAGCCGACGCGATATCCGAGGCCGACGAGGCTCGCCAAAATAACAATCCGTTTATAATCGCACATAATTTTGTAGTTGTGCGTGCGGTCAAGGAGTCGCGGAACCGACGACGAGCAAGCTTGAAGATGTTTTAAAAGGCTGTTTCGGCCGTCAGTCGATCTGTTCGATGTAGTCGTGCTCGTCGGGTAGGGCGGCGGTGTCGCCCGGCAGCAGCGCGGCAACGAGGTAGTCGGCGTGGGTCCGGAAGTAGTCGACGACGCGCGCGATCCGGTCAGTGTCGATCGCTTCAAGGGAGTCGAGCAGGATGAACGGGACCGTCTGGTGAACGTCGTGGACGAGATAGCCCGCGAGCGCGAACACGAGCCCCGCCACCTCGCGTTCGCTCTCGGAGAGGTGGTCAACCGTGTCCTCGTAGGCCGTCCCGTCGGGCGACGAGCGGACGATGTGGAGGTCGAACCGGGTCCGCGTGACCTTGCGGCGCCCCTCGCGGACCTCAGTCTCCCGGGGCTCGATCCAGATCCGGTCGAGGTTCTCGTACTCTAAGATGTCGAGCACCGTCTCCATGTGGTCATTGAATCCATCGACGGCGTTCTGCTCGATGCGGTCGACGCGCGTCCGCAGCTCGGTGATCCGCTCGGCCAGCTCCTCGCGTTCGGCCTTCAGGTCCTCGCGGCGCTCGATCGCCGCCTCACGGTCGTCGATCTCGTCGTCGATCTCGTCGATCTCGTCTTCGAGCCGCTGGATCCGGAGTTCGATCCCGTTCGCCTCGCGGTGGAACTCTAACGCCTCGTCGTAGCCGTCAACATCGATCGATTCGGCCTCCTCCTCTAGCTCCTCGATCTCCGCTTCCTTCGACTCGATCCGGTCTTCTAAGTCCGCGATCCGCGACTCGGTCGACTCGATCTCCGTCCCGACTGCGTCGAGCCGCTCCTCGGCGCGCTCAATCTCGCGTTGGGCCTGCTGGATCGAGGACTGTCGGTCGGTGAGATCCTGGATCTCCGTGCGGATCTCGTTGCGCTCGTCGAGCTTGTCGGAGCGGAGTTCCCGCAGCCGGTCGAGGGTCGCCTCGATCTGCTCGGTCTCGACCTCGGACCCACAAGTCCAACAGACTGTCCGATCGCCCCCGGTCAGCGCGGCGGTCGGATCGTCCTCGGTCGTCCCCTCGTCGACGTCGAAATCGATCTCCGAGTCGCCCACCATGTCCTCGTTGAAGCTAATGACGCTGCCGAGCTCGTTGATATCGTCGTCGAGCGAGCGCTTCCGGCTGCGCAACTCGTCGATGCGGCCAGCCAACCGGTCCGCATTCCCGTCGGGTTCCTCGGCCGCCTCGACCGTCTCTCGGAGCTCCTCGCGCTCCGCGTTCAGCTCCGAGAGCGTCGAGCGCTCAGTCTCGAGGTCGAACTTGAGGTCGTCGAGCTCGGACCGGGCGTCCCGGACCCGCTGGAACGCCTCCTCCATCTCTTGTTTGCGCGTTCGGCTCTTCTCGACGCCGGCGTCAAGCTCGTCGAGCTTCTCGCGGACCGACTCAAGCTCCGCTTCTGCCTCTTCGAGCTCTCCGACCTTCTCGCGGCGGTCCGCTTCGAGGTCGGGTAGGTCGCGTTCGAGGCTGTCGAGCTGCTCGATTTCGGACTCCAGGTCGTCGCGCTCGCGCTTACACTCGCGGATCTCCGCGTCGATCGCATCGGTGTCGATCGGGCGCATGATGATCTCGCGGAGGTCGTCGCCGCGCGCGACGGCCCGCCGCGCTTCATTGTCCTCCAAGAGGAACGCGAACAGGTCGGCCAGTTCCGGGTCGTCGAGGTAGGGGTCGCCGCCGTACGAGACGGAGTCGCCGCGGCGCCGTAGCGTTCGCGTGTACGTCTCGTCACCAAGTTCGAGGGTCACCTCTCCCTCCTCGGCGTCGCCCTTCAGCGAGCTCTGGCGGCTGCCAAGTCCGGCCATCAGCGCCTGTAGGAAGGAGGTCCGGTTCGTCGCGTTCCGCCCGGTGAGAACCGAAACGCCGTCGGAGAGCGTTACCGACGCCTCGTCGATGCCGCCGATATTGTGGACATCGACACGAACAGAGTGCTTCGGAAGTTGAGCCATTAATTTAGTCAGAGAACGACACTTATGCTATTAAATCTGTCTTTCGGCCGAGTGGTCGGCCGCGCGTCGCCCGGGGCTGCCGGCGGGAGGCGCAATTTTGGTAGAGGTCGCCGACCCGCAGGTGGTACGAGCGACCTGTCGGGGTGTCATCGGCCCGGCGACACTCGCCGGGGTCGAGGTCGAGATCGTCGATGGCGCGTTGGTGGTCGTCGTGGCGAGGCTCGAAGCAGTCGGCGTCGGTGGGTGTGTCTGCGAACATAACGGTTTGTCGGGCCACCCCTCGGAGGAGCCCTCGTCTCCGGGAGAGAGCGATAATGTCACCGGCGACGGGTGCCGATCAGAGGGGGGCTGTCGTCGTAGCGCAAAAAAAGAGGCCGCCGGCTGGCCTCACTCCGTGCGGGGCTGGAAGCCGTCGGTGAACGAGCGGAACTCGTCTGCGTGAGCGACGAGCCATTCCTCCATGCTGTACGGGGCCTCAACGCTCTCGACCAGCGCGAGGTGGTCACCGTTCGGGAGGGTGTGGAAGTCGTCGTCGCCGTGACTGGCCGGTGCGCCGAGCGTGCAGTCACTGTGGACCTCGCGAAGAGGCGTCCGGATAGCGTCCTCGGTGTCGTGGTACTCGGAGTGGGCCGGGACGACCATCCAGAGCTTGCTGTCGATCGCGTTGTAGTAGACCGCCACCCGGTCGTTCCGGATGCCGATGAGCGAGACGTGGCTGGTGGAGGTGGAAGCGCCACGGCCCTCGTGGATGGTGTCCGTCCGGGAGCGGAGAACCTCTGGGTAGTCGTCGACGCCGAACCACTCGCTGTCCGTCTCGAGGAAGCACTCCTCGCAGTTCGTGAATTCGCCAATCCAGTAGGCAGTCTCGTCACTCGGAATGACGTGACCGCAGTCGGCAGTGTGGTTGGTGTCGGTGCTGCTGTCGTGGGAGTCGGTGTTCGTCGTCATGGTTGTCGGTCAGGCCACCCCCTCGGGTAACCCTCATCTCCGGCTGAGGGAAATAATGTTGCCCTGAGTCGACCGCCCGTTCCGGGGAATGCGGGGAGTCGATCCCGTCGCGGGAGCGGGAGGCCGCGGCCCGCTGGGGACTGGGTCCGTGGGCGCAACGCGTGTGGAGCGAAGCGACCGCGTGATGCGTCCGCGTGGTCTGGCCGCGGCCGATAGCGGTGGTGGTGGCGGCCGTGCTGTTGCGGGGAGACCTTCTGCGGTAGGGCGGCGATAAGGCGTCGGCGAGAGAGGCAGCCGTCCCGCAGCTACTCCGGATCAGGCCCGACGGTTGGGGAAGTGGCCGACGTCCAGTCGACGTGATTGAGTCTGCGTCGAGGCGTCCTCACCAGCGCAAAAAAAGAGGCCGCCGGCTGGCATCACACCGGCGGGCCGTAGAGGGCTTTGGCGAGGTCGTTGTCCTCGGAGGGCCACGCAACCGCCATCGAGATGAGCCACAGGAAGCTGAGTACCGCGATGCCGACGATCCACACGCCGGTACCGAGGCTGGCAAAGAAGCCCCACGCCAGTCCAAACTCGAATGGCGTTGCGAGCGCCCGGCGGGTCGTCCACCAGATCAGCCACGCACCGACAGCAGCCCCGGCCACGCCGAGGGCAGTCGAGACCACCAGCATCACCGCTTGCCCGACGACTTGAAGCGGCGACAGATGCGAAGCAACTGTCAACAGCCGGCGGAGGCCGGGGTCGTTGTCTCTGTACACTTTCACTGGAACGTAGTTTCTGTCCATGGTTCGTGGGCGTCTCCGAGGTCTCCGTCCCCTTCAGGGGCGAAACCCTCGTCTCCGGATGGGCAAAACAATGTTGCCCTGCGTCGGCCGACTCGTCCCGGAGGTGGCTATCGCCCGAGCGCAAAAAAGAGGCCGGCCGGCTGGACATCCTCACCCGGCGACGTAGACATCCCGGAAGCCGCAGTCGGGGCAGTCCACTTCGTAGTCGGGAGCCCGCTGTTCGTCCGTGGTGACGTCAAGCTGTGTGTCGCAGTCGGGACACGGGAGATCGAGACTGCCGACCGGCGTCGGGTCGGCGATGTCGATCGTGCCGTCGGCGTCGGTGCTGTTCATGAGCAGAGTGCCTCGGTCTGGATCGAGAGGTCGTCAGGCGAGAGCTCCACGTCATCGACGAGGTCGGCCACGATCTCGGCGGCCGCCTCGATAGCCTCCTTGACGTCGAACCCGAGTGTGGCCTCGATGGCCTCGTCGTTGTGGACGACGGTCGCGACGACCGGCTGCTGGGTGTAGACGATCAGGTCTTCCTCGAGCGACTGGTACGGCCCCGTCGAGACGAACTGGCGGGCACACTCAACCGAACAGAAGCCGACCGTCCCGTAGTCAGCAACCATCCCACGGGCGTCACACCCGAGGAGGAGTTTCAGCTGGTCGTCGACGTCGTCGTGACAGTCCTCACAGGCACACTCGATCTCGTCGTCAAGGGTAGTCGTCAGGGTGAACTCGGACTGAGGCGTCGAACCGCGAAGTGTTTCACTCATAGTCGGTTGGTCGGGTCACCCCCTCGGGGGAAACCCTCGTCTCCGGCTGGGGGAGATAATGTCACCAGCTGAAGCGAGGTCAAGACTCGGCCGTAGCCGGTGTCTTCACCACCGTGCTGAACGGTAGGTTAGTAGTTACTGCTAACGTCTCAACCAACCGTCCCATTGGGGCCACCACGAGTGGGGAGTCACAGAGAGTTTCCCCCACTGGTCATCCCCCGAGATCGACCCCGAACAAACCCGGAGCGTTTCCCGTTTCCACTACCGGCTGGTTGCGGTTCCGTCATCTGCCGCAACAAACCCACCAGTCACCGGGCTGTAGCAAGGGGGTCACGACCCCCGCGAAGAAGCCGGTCAGAGGACCCGGCGTTTGCAGTCACTACAGGCGACGTCACCACCCCCGAGACGGGTGGCCGACTCACTCGAGCAGAAGTCGCACCCCTCCGATCCACTCCGGGCATTCATCGACAACAGAGCAGCGAAGACGATGCCGATGAGCAGGGCGATTGCGGTGCCGAACGACGCGGTGAAAACGACGAGTGCGAGAAGCGTATTCATCTTGGGAAACCTCACCGCTGGCCCGGCCACAATAATGCCACCATTGGGTTGGGGCCTGCCGACACTCCGTCCGAGTTAGGACCGGTTCATCTCACCGTGTTGAGACAGAACGAGGCCCCACCGGAGGTGGGTGGCTCGTGGACGCCATTCTGTATGCCAGATTACTGAGAGATTCTCGGTGGGGATACTGGCGATGACTCCCGCCAAGAGGGAGTCGTCGAGGTGGGGGCAACCCACCAAGCAGAATAGTGACCAGCTGTCCCCGAGGCGTGTCGGTCGCGACCACTGTTGGTGGGGTGGACCCGACACCGTTCGGTCCCCGTCGGCTGTCAGACTCGAAGCGGTCACCTGCCGTGTCTGTGGTGGTGGCGTTCCGTCGCTGATGACGGCCGACAGCGTCATCATCAGAATACTGAGAGGTCTGCCTCGCTGTGGATCCTGATCGTCGGATCCGAGCCGATGCCCACCGATGGTGAAGCGGCGACTGGTCGCCGCGTCTGTGGTCTCGAGGAGAGGCGGTGTCGATGCCGACTGGTGACCACGTCGTGACCCTCGGCCGGGAGACGCCGCGAGTCGAGATCGACGAGTCGAGTCGCATCGACAAGCCCACCCGGACGAGGGGATCAGTGGAGTCGGTCACCGACGTCGGAGGTGAAAATCCCGCCGGGGTCGAAGCCGTTCCACACGGCGTGTGACCGTGGTGATGGTGACAGCCGGTCGGCGTCTGAGGTAGGGCCGACTGTCGGCTGACGCATCAGGTTCCTGAAACAGTCACCACAGCCACGACTCGGCGGTGAGAGATTAGTCGACAGTCGATGTGTTGAGGGAGTCTCTCGTCTGTGGATCAAGGAGTGTGTCGACGGCAGTCGACTGGTCCCCAAGGGGACTGTCCCGGTGGTGGTCATCGACCGTCAGGAGATGGGAAGTCTACCGAGACGATCGTGGTCGTCGAGACGACGAGTCGTGTTGCGTCCGGGGTCCACCTGACCCGTGGAGAAGTGTCCTGAGACTATTTCGAGATTCTGAGAGGATTCGTGAAACAGAGTGTGTCGATGAGGCGGTGGCAGTGTCGACCGCCGTGTAGTGGTGTCCTGTTCTGGTTGGCCGACTGCCCTCTGCGGTCAGTCTCGATCATGGTGGGCATCCAGCTGGTGATGCTTCTGTCTGAGGTCCTGTCTCTCCATGTCCCCTTCAGGGGACTGCTGGGGTGATCCCGGTTGCCTGCTGTATCAGGCATCTTACTCTTGGCCTTCTGGCCTGAACACCCCCACCCAACGGGGGTATATCGTACCTTTTCAACACGCAGCGGCTCAAATTGGGGGTGTTCTGAGCGGGTGAAAATAAGTCGGTCTCGAAAAACGGCTGAAACGGCTTTCTAGAACACGCTCAGGTATGCGAGCGAGTCATATTTGATTGAGCGATGATTTTGGAGTGGTGACCCCCTGACCACCCGTCACGTCTTGCGGTTTTGGAGTGTGGTCAAGGGGGGTGGCTACAGCAGGGTAGATCTGACCCAAATTAGCCCCCCGTCTGGTTATTTTCACGTTTGATCTTGGATCTATCCAGATTATTATGCTTTTGAGCGTAATAAACTCATGATAGGGTCAGCTAATACCCCCTGACCACCCGTCACGTCTTGCGGTTTTGGAGTGTGGTCAAGGGGGGTGGCTACAGCAGGGTAGATCTGACCCAAATTAGCCCCCCGTCTGGTTATTTTCACGTTTGATCTTGGATCTATCCAGATTATTATGCTTTTGAGCGTAATAAACTCATGATAGGGTCAGCTAATACCCCCTGACCACCCGTCACGTCTTGCG
>NZ_SGTV01000013.1:37445-100245 GCF_005435035.1 Halorubrum sp. SD690R
CAAATTAGCCCCCCGTCTGGTTATTTTCACGTTTGATCTTGGATCTATCCAGATTATTATGCTTTTGAGCGTAATAAACTCATGATAGGGTCAGCTAATACCCCCTGACCACCCGTCACGTCTTGCGATTTTAGATTGTGGTCAAGGGGGTAGTTTGCCAAACACTGAGACCCCCTGACCACCCACTACGTCCTATTATTTTCAGGTATTCTCAGAATCCCATATTTCTAACAAAGATGCCTGTAATTATTGGTGAGAGGGCGGCGGCGCAGATCGAACTATTTTTCGTCGGGTTTGGTGAAGATATCTACATGGAGCCTACCCCCCTGACCACCCGTCACGTCTTGCGGTTTTGCATTGTGGTCAAGGGGGGTATTCAGTGTGTATAGAAGTCAAAATCCGTGCCGATGTAACGGAGATCGGGTTTACAGATAGCACTGGATTCAGAATGGAGTGGATGGGTCCTGCGGACGACTACGCAGGGACGATAGGAGAGTCGATGGCAATGGGGTGCTGCTCGCTGTTCGTCTACCAACAGACCGTCGATTAGATATAGCACGTGGGAGAAATCACTGCGTACATTCTTATCTGAATCCATATAGTTTGGAGAGACATCGAGAGACAGCTATCAAAAATTCCGCCAGAAGACCGGTCCTGCGTTAGTCGGTCTTATTGAATTTCCCCTCAAGGTTTGCGAGTGTCTCACCTTCTTCAGTCAGTTCGATTCCGAACCAGACTGTCTTCCGTGGCTTGTTCTCAAAGCGGGGCCGACCTTCCTTCAGTTCGACGTCGACTTGCGCTTTCAGCGGCCCGGTGAACGCACCCGGCGCGTACTCTTGGATCGCCACATCATCCACCGACGTATCAGAACTGTTACGGATATGCCGGAGGCAGATTTGCGCCCACGAATTGAACGCATCGCGGAGTTCGGCCTTCGGAACGAACACCGTCTCGTCGGTGTCGGTCGTGATCGCTTCGTCCTCCGTGTTGGTGTAGCGCCGGAGGAACTGCTTCAGTGGGTCGGGCATGTCGTCCCCGATGAGCGGCTGGCCGTACTTGCGGTGGATGCTGTCAAACGCAACGTCTTCTGTGTCGACCGAGGGCGTCGTCGAACCGCTCTCGTTCCCGTCCGAGTCACTCCCGGATCCACTACTGTCCGCGAGGCGTGCGGGCGTGTATCCTGTCGTGTCTTCGATATTTTTGAGAACTGGGAAGTACACATCATCCGGGAGCTTGAGGTTGCGCTTCCCAGCTTTGTTCCCGCCCGCCGAGTCACCATTCTGTTCGTCCGAATCACTGTCGGAATCATCGCTACCCCCGCCGAATTGTTCGAGGTCGTCAGGCTCGCAATAATCGTTCTCGATCGCGTATCCCACAAGCCCCTTCAGGGGGATGGGCGTGTGCTCTGGAACGAGGTTGTTCTGGCGAGCGTAGGTCCACAGATGGAGGTACTCCAAATCATCGAGATTCTGACCACTCGCGGAATCCTTCGGGTCGCGCTTGCCCATGTCACAGAGCGCAAAGTGTTGGAAGTTATAGAGTGCCTCCCGCTTGTGGCAGTAGGCAGTTTCGTCGTCGATCACGACGAAGTAGTTCTCCGATTCACCGAAGTGACCGAAGGGGTTTGTTCCGCGAGAGCCGGGCGTGAGTCCAAGGTCGCGCAAGTCGAGGTTCCAGAGGGGGTTGTGGCTCCCGGTGAGCTCGCGATAGTCGCCCGCTTCGATCCGGTCTTCGATCTCCTGTGGGTCGATGTCCATCGCGGTGCTGGCGTCGTTCACCAGCCCCCCAATGTTGCCCGTCGCGGCGGGGTGTTGAGACGGGTGGATTGTGGGGATGAATCCGAACAGCGAGAGGGGTGGATACACCGCGTTTTGTTCAGGGACAGGATCGAGAACATTACCCTCGCCGCGAAGCGTGCTTGCGTCGCCAACAGGCCACCTGTGAGCGGCCGTCAGCGCCCCCGTGTCAGCGTCGGGATCAGCCGGGATGATGTGGGGGTCACGGACGGGCATATCCACGCCCGTTTCCGTCCGGTCGATCGCCCCGACAGTCTGGGGGAGGTCGTGGGCTGTGGGGTAGCCAAGTGACGCCGGATCCATCCCGGTTGGGTACTCACCAACTGGGTCCGACCGGTCGGCGAGCGCCCGCATCCACGCAGGGGCCGTGGCCGGTCCATCACTCTCGTCGTCGGCGGGCGTCGGGCCATTCCCCATCGTCAGTCGAAGCGCCCACTCAGCCGGCGGCGTGAGCGCGAGCCAGCCCTCTTGGAGGAAGTCGTCAAGGTCACGCTTCTCATCGCCAAACTGCGGCAGTTCCAAGAGCCACACGTTCGTCCCACCGTAGTCTGTGTGGTCAAGCTCTTCGTCGGGTGTCAGCGCCGTCTGTCCATCCGCGTCGGCGCTCTCAGCAGTCTCGTCTGTCTCGGTGTCGACATCGATCATACCGAGCCGCGTCGCGACTTTCTCCCAGAGCTCGTGGTCGTCCTCGTTGGGGTCGGCGTCGCCCTCGAGGACTTCCTCGCGATACACCTCGGCGGCGGCTTGGACTGTTCCGGTGAACGTATCGTCCGGCGACGGCGTATGCGTGTCCAGCACCCGACCCATGTTGACGGCACTATCCACGCCGGGCCCGTACTGGTGAATCTCGATGACCTCGCTGATCGGACCCTTTCCGTGGAATTCGCCTTCGGACTCCAACAGGTGAACGGGCACTTCTTCGGCTGTGACTGGCGTTTTTTCCTCCGCGTCGGCGTCGGCGTCAGCCGGCGGCACGACGCGAATGTCTTGATCGTCGAGTTTGTCTTGGAGTGTCCCGTCGCGAGCGGCCTCGAGAACCAGCTTCCGGGTGAACATCTCGTCGCCGGGGAACTCGCCGGTACAGAACAACTCGCGGATGTTCATGTCGCGTTCACACTGCCGCTCGTCGTGGTCGCGGTCTTCCTCCGCAAGGACGACCCGCTTTGGCGGGTCAGAGTCTTGGAGGAAGTACACGTCGGGCATCTCCCGGCGCTTGATGATCTCCGCGAGTACGTCGCGGTGCTTCATCTTGAACGACTTCGTGACCGGAGAGATGCACGGGATCCCGTGGGCGTGAGCGGTAATCGCGTCGGCCATCCCCTCGGTAATCGCGAGCGGTTCGCCCTCGACAATGGTCTCCCGGCCGTAGATCGGCTCGTCGGCAATGGTGTAGTTCTTCGTCGTCGCGAGCTTGGCGTACTTCCCCTCGGTGAAGTCGTCGGTGTGGATACCGTATTCGGTGTCGAAGTCCGGCCGCCGCCCGATGAAGAAGGCGACCTTGCCGTCCTCGTCGTAGTACGGGAAGATGTACCGCGCCCGGAAGAGACACGAGAGGTCGTCGGGATCGTCAGGATCATCAATCGTGGTGTAATCGACGTACTCCTCGCCCTCTTCGTTCTCGCCGTAGGCGTCGTTCGGATATGTGAACAGCCCAGTCGCGACCATCGTGTGGTGACTGAAGCCCTGCTCCTCGAGGTGGAAGAACAACTTCTTGCCGAACGTAGGCGCCCACCCAAGCTGCTTGTCATCGACGAGGTCGTCGCTCCAACCCCGGTGGTCAGCGCCGAGATACTGGTACGGCTGTTCGTCAGCAGCGAAGTCCTCGGGCTCGGCAATGCGTTCAGCGGCGTCTTCGGTGGACTGGATGCCGGCGGTCTGTGCGTCCTCGTTCGGCGGCATCGCGTCGGCAGCGTCGGGGTCCTGCTCAACAGGGTACGCCGGGTCGGGCTCGTCAAGCGCGGTGAAGTACTCGCGTGGTGTCTCGGGCTTCCGGTAGCCCGCCTCGAACGCCTGTTCCTCGTTCCACGTGACGTTGTTGTCGATCGTCGTATCCAGCTGACTGTGGAAGAAGCGGGCGGCTTCCTCGAGACACGCTTGGACTGCGCCGAGGTCCGGCGTCGGACTCAGCCGGAGGTCTTCTGGGTCGGCGTCGACGAGCGTGCTGTTGGGCTCGGCACGGGGCTCGCCGGGTGCGGTTTGTCCTGTCGGGCGTGTGTCGTCGGCGTCGCTCTCTGCGCCGGCTGCGTCGTCTGCGGGCGGCTCTGTCTCGCCGTCGTCCGGGTTGGTGTCGCTTCCGGCGTCCGTCTCGCCGTCGTCCTCGCCCCCAGCGTCAGTCTCGGCGCCGTCGACGTTCGCTGTCTCCGTCTCGGCGTCGGGCGTGGTGTCTGCGTCGTCTTGACCTCCGGCCTCGCTGTGCGTGCCTGTGCGCCCCTCTGAGCCATTCCGACTCTCAGACGGGGCGTTGGTCGTCTGGGTGTCGGTTGCGGCTTCCTCGTGTGTGCTGGCCGTGTCTGGCTCGGCGCTCTCACCGCTCGCGTTCGCGGGCGTGGGGGATGCATCTCCGTTGTCGTCCGTGGCGGGTGTCTCTCCCCCACCGTCCGGGCCGTCGTCGGTATCATCGGACCCGTCGTCGGAGTCCGAGTCGTCTCCACCCACGGGATACGCATCCCGGTCGAATGCTGCGGCGTCGATTTCTGGGCCTTTCTCGTCGCGTGGCGTGTTCACCTTGATCTGGCCCGTCTCGTCGTCGCGGTACACCGAACCGTGTTCACGGGCGACCTGAGCCGTCGTCTCGGCCTGCTCTTGGGAGAGGTCATGCGTCCCACGGAGTGCGATGGACATGGCCTGTGGTGTGACCGGGTCATGTGGTTGCTTGGACGCAGAGTTCAGCACCTCATCCCAGAACGTCGGGACTGTCCGTTCACCGAGTGCGAGTTGCTTTCCATCTTCCTCGATGACGCCAGCGTCGACGCCTGCCCCAATCGCGGCCCGTGCCATCGGATTCTTGAACTCGTGGTCGACCGTGAGCGTCATGACCGCCATCGAGACGTCGATGTTCTCGTCGTGGTCCGTTCCGAGGGCGTCCCACACGGGCACCCAGCTGTCCCGACGTTGCATCTCCGCGATCTCCTCGTCAGTGAGGTAGTCCTTGTAAGTGTCGCGGGGGCCGGGCAGCCGGACGGCGTTCTCACCGGCAGGCACGAGCTCTTCTTCTGCGAGCCCGATCCGGATCGCGTCGGCCGCTTGCGTCCCACGGATGCCGGGCCCGTACCGAAGCGCACCGGGGAGGTTGTCCCGGAAGATGGCCTCCGTCTGGTTCACGTTTGCGGAGTCCCACACGTCCTGCCAGAAGGCGGCGTCGGTGGGGTCTTTCGCGCCGAATTTGTCGGTGACCGCGTCGTAGTCGATGTCGATATCACTCGGTGAACTATCCTCGTCAACGGTGTCGCTATTCGCGATGTAGTAGGTGCTCAAGTTTTTCATGGCGGCTGCGTAACTGAACGTCACGGCATCAATCGGGCTCGTCTCGTCGGCGCCCGCGTCATCGTTAAGGATACCGACTGACCCGTCCGTGTCGCTGTCAGCACCGAACGGGTCGTCTTCATCCACGGTCGTTTCGACACTGGGAGACGGCTCCTCGTCAGGCGTGTCGCCGTCGTCCGTGGCCGCTGTGTCGCCCCCACCCGAGGCTGCGTCGTCATCGTGGATCCCGACCGGGTCGCGATTGTTGCCCTCAATATCAAGGGCGGTCATCTCGCGGTATATCGGCAACTGCTCATCGGGGACGATCGGCTCAAACGCATCCGGTGGGGCCTCGTGGGTTACATTCGCTCCGGGTTTGGAACCGACCCCACTCACGTCGCTATCCCGACTCGGCATCTTGCTCGGGATGAGCCGTTCCGGAATAGGGACGGCTTCGCGTGAGAACCCGGCACGCTCTATGTGTATCTCTTCGTCCTCGGTATCGCTCGTGTCTGGTTCGTCTTCCGTGTCCTGCTCAACCCTTGCTTCTTCGGGAACCTGCTCAATACTCGTGTACGTCTCGGTCGGTGAGTCTCCTTCAGTATCAGGAGAATCGGCCTCAACAGGTGCTTGAGTATCCGATTCGCTCGTGGGTTGTTCAGCGGGCGAAAGGAATTCGGGGAGAGCCGTTTGGACAATTTCCCAGTCCTCCTCCGTCGGTATCTCTTCGAACTCACGTTCAGGAACGAACGGCTCGTAGACGAGTTGCCAGTCCTCGCGAAGGTCGCCGAGTGTCGGGTAGCGTTGGACCTCGCCGCCGGGGTAGACCACCCACTCGTTGTTGTGGGTGTCATAGCGGCACCACACGTCGAAGGCGTTTGTTGATCCAAAGCCCTCGTCCATCCGGAGTGCACCCTTCTTCGCGCCATCAGCCATGCCGTCGTACAGCTGAATCTCGTCGTCGTGGGTGTTGACCCACACCGCCTGCTTGCCCTTCCTGATGAGCGCGTGTTTCCGCTCACCGTCTGTGGGTGTCCCCAACTCAAGGAAGTCGGTCTTGTTGTAGTACAGCGGCATCGGGTCGCGCTCTGTGAGATCACCTGCGTCTTCTGCGTCCTCGTTGGGGCGCATCCGAAGGTGCCCACGGATGAGCTTCGGGTCTGTGAGAATGTGGTTGACGCGAGCAGCAAGCTCAGCACTTTTCTCACCACCTTCCTCCGGGGTGACGAACATAACCCGCCGGTCACTACGAACCGACCGGGCGAGGTTCTGGAGCGTCCGGGCTGGCTTCTTGTAGGTTGAGGTCTCTGCTTCGATAGTGATCGCACCGCCCCCAGAGAGGTCTGCGGCAATCGGGTAGTCCTTCTTGAACTGCTCAAGCAAACGCGAGGCCCGCTTTGTATCTACAGTCCCCTCAATCGGCGGGTAGGCAACCGCGTCCGGTAAGCTCACTTCGTGGTCCTGCCGGACGACGGTGACTTCCATCCCGATAGCCGACAGCATCACGAACGACCGCCGAATCACTTCGTTGTGCTTCTCTGTCTCAGGCCGCCAATCCTCATCAGCCTGCTCAAGAACCGACCGGATCCCCTTGTCCGTGATCGACAGTTCCGTCTCCGGGTCGGTGATCCGAACCTGTCCTGTCGGCGTCCCGCCCGTCCCCCGGACGCTGGTTTCTTCTTCTTCATCCTCGGGGTCGGCCAGCTCAACATACGCCTCATCGACGAGGATTCCGTCAGGCAACTCCTCGAAGTCCGTCGACGTCCGGCGGTGGAACCCCTCGTTTGCGGCCTCGACACTCACCGAGAGTGTGTCGTCGCTGTCCATCTCCGGCGGGTCGATATTTAGCGCCGGGGCGGGCTCAAGCGTCTCGTATGCGCCGGGCAGCGTATCGAGCGCGTTCTGCCGGATCTGTTCGGCCCACACTGCCTCAAGGAAGCACTTCGTCAGGTCGTGTTCGCCCCCAAGGTGCATCAGGGCGTGTTCCGACTCGTCGAGGTTCTGCTCGAGCGCGTCGACGCCGTACTCCTTGAGATTCTCCCCGATGAGCGCTTCAGCTTCTGCCGGCGTCCGCCGCGCCGGGTACGGGGCGAAGGTGTCGGGCGCAAGCGGGTCCGACCGCATCGGCCCATCCTCGTCCATTGTGGAAATCGTCGTCAACGCGGTGTAGGCAGGCAGCGACTGAATCGTCCCCGAGTCGATGTCGTCGTCGTCGAACCGCTCGGCGATGATCCGGGCGTCATCAACTTCCGTCACACCGAAACTCAACAGCGTGTCCGTATTCCCGAACATCTGCTTGAGCGTCTGGGGCGCAATCTCCCGCACCTGCGAGGGGTTCTGGAGACACGTCACAACGCCCATCTTCCCAGACCGGGCCTTCGAGAGCATCTTGTCGAGGGCCATGTTCTCTGAGGCGATGTCGTCAAACTCGTCCATGAACGCGAAGAAGGGCTCACGGTCGGCCTCCTCGATCTTCTCGCGTTTCCGGATGGTCGACCACACGCGGCGCATGATCCCCGTGGAGACGACTTTCCGGATCTCGTCAGACCGCACCGTGTTCCGGACGAGAATGATCTTCCCCTCTTCGACGGCGTGCGAGAGGTTGATCGTCCCATCCCGGTGGGCCACAATCCCCCGGCTGATGGGGTCTTCGACCCAGTCTTGAATCCGGCGGAGAACCGGGTCGATTTCTTCAGTGTCCATCTCCGCGATTTTCGTGGTGTACTCGTGGATGAAGCTCATCCCCTCTTGGCTGACGACGTTCGAGAACTTCGCGCGGCTCTCGTTGTCGGCCAGCACGTAGTACATATCGACGAGGGTGAACTTCCGTCGCGACCGAATCATCGCCCGAGCGATGTTGGACGTGATCCCCTCCATCTTCGGGCCCCAGTACTCACCGCCACGCAGGACCGCCCGGAGGTCGTTGATGATGGACTCAACCTCGCGGTCGAATTCGATCTCCGTCTCACAGTCGCCGGGCTCGAGGAAGTTGATCCCCGCGACTTTCTCGAAGGTCTCGCTCCCCGGCTCAACCCAGATGATGTCGTCCATCCGCTCGTCGGGCAGTTGTGTGATCAGGTCGTCGACGGTGTCGCCCTTCGGGTCGATGAAGACGAACCCGTGGCCCTTCCGGGCGATCTGGTTCATCATCATGTTCAGGGTGGTAGATTTCCCTTTCCCCGTCGACCCGAAAATCGTCATGTGACGGAACCACGAGAACGGCTCAAGCCCGATTTCCCGAATCCCGTCCATCGGGTTGCTGTCGTACCCCAGCCAAATCGGTTCGTCTGGATGGTGGGTGTGCGAGTGAACGAGCCGATCGCGCACGTCGAACCCCGCAAACAGGTCGCCGTCCTCGGCGGCGCCGTTCCCGCTGGCGGTCGCCGTGAGCTCGAACGGGAAGTAGCGCTGGAGTCCCGGCTCCCGGCGAAGCTGGACATCAGTATCGGACTGATCGTAGGTGTAGTGCTGGTGGTGGGCGGGGTTCTCGCGACCGCGTGTGTACGGGCTTGGCGGGCCAGTCTCGTCGCCCGTCATTTGCGGGAGGTCTTCTTCGGGCTTTGCGGGAAGGTCGGCCACGCCCTCGACGTCGTCTTCCGGGTGCGTGTCGCTCGGGCCGTTCGTCCCCCTCCCAGACTCGGCGTGGTCTGTGGGGTCCGTGGCTGGTGTCTCCTCCCCCTCGTCTGATTCGGGCGTCTTTCGGGCACCGGGGGCGTCAAACACGTCGTCGCGCTTGTCTAGCTCTTCAAGATCGATCCCGAGTTCGTCGGCCCGCCGGTTCTGGAACTTTCGGATGAGGTTGTCCGCGACGTGGTCGTTGTATTGGCTTTTGATCTTCTCGCGGGTGAGTTCGCCGTAGATGAATTTCCGATACACCTCGTTGAACGCTTCTTGCTTCTCAGGCGTCGAGTCGACATCGACGGTCGCGGTGGGTGTGTCGGGCTCCGTGTCCGTGGCCTCTGTCTGGTCATCAAAGAAGAATCGGAGAACTGTTCCGAGCCCCTTCATGAACACGGAGTCTTCTTCCTCTGTCGGGTCGGGGCCGACAGTATCCGACTCTTCAGCTTGATCACCAGAGAGGGACGCCATCGCAGACGCCTCGCCACCGAGTTCGGACAGGTCACGGTTCACCCGCATGTCTGGTGGCTTTGCTGTCCGATTTGCTTGTGCGGGAGGCCGGTTGCCGACGCCTTTCCGCGTCCAGTCGATGTTCGTCTGGTCGACTTCCTCTCCCGGAAGGTGGACTACCCCTGCGAGTTCTTCAACGTTTAGCGCGGTCTGGTCATAGGAAAACTCGCGGGCGGCAGTCCGCCGGGCGAGTTCTTTGACGCCCTGCTCTTTGAACGCGAGTGGGATGAACGCCTGCCCCGTCTCGTCGCTGTGGTACTGCGTTGAGTAGACGTTCGCGATCCCGTGGGCGTGGTGTTTCGCGATGTCTGGCGACGAGGCGAAGACCAGAAAGCGAGTGTTGAGGTAGTACGCTTGCTTGCCTTCCTGATTCAGGACGGCTTCAGCTGCTCGGAGGTCCTTTGCTGACGGATCGTCCAATCGCGGGTTAAGATAGCTTCCGTTGTTCCGGCCGTAGGTGAGACTGTCGTTGATCTGGTCTGCGCTCCACTCGTGTAGTTTGAGCCCGTCAGTCCAGTTTCGACTCGCAGGGGTGAAGACGAACTGGACGATCGCGACTTCGTTCGAGTAGCCGACGAGTTCGCTCAGGACACTGCGAAGTGGGTCGGACTCGAACGCATCGGGACCACTCGTTCCGCGGAGTGGTCGATACTTCTCTTTGTTGAGTTCGAGCTTGCCGCCGGACAGATACATGCCCGGTTCGATTTCGGGGAACGGCCTGTCGACGGGCTTGATCTCGGCGTTCGGATACAGCCCAGAGACTTGCTGGCGAAATTCGCGTTGGTGTATCCGGTCTGGAAGGCCGAAGTGGAATTTGACGGTCTCGTCGGTCAAGACAAGCTCGAAGGAGAACTTTTTCGGTCGCTCTCCGAGGTTGAATCGTTGCGCAAGTTCCGAGTGGGTGACGCCCTCGTTGTGGAACCCAGCGATGAGTTCTTCGGCGTATGCTAGTCCGTCTTCCTTCTTGTGTGGACGGACTCGGTTGAGGCTGCCTGCGTATGAGTTTGCGGCGTCATTGATCGTCTTGACAAACTCTTCGGTGATCTGTGGTGCGTCCGGCTCTCTCGATCCGAGTTGGAGATGCCGGAGGTGTTTAAGCCAGTCTGGGAGCGTATGGTCGTGAATGCGGTTAAGTGGGTTTTGCATATTAGACAACCCCCTCACCAATTGACTGTCCTACATCCCTAGGAGAATTAACTCGGCTAGTCAGATCATCACCGCGTGTAGACCTCACAAGCTCATTTTCGTGGTCCTGGCTGTCACTGAATCCAATTTGGTTGGACGAACCAGTGTGTAATTGAATTCCAGCCATCTGTGGGTCGTACGGGCAATATATATGTATAATCTCACGGATACTTTGTGTGTTAGAATTTCTGGCTATGGTTACTGATAATCTGTTCCAATGAAATTGGCTTGTAATTGGAAGGCCTCCGTATTCCCAGAGCCTCCCTAAGGAACAGTTCCGTCTCACTATTTACACCTGTGTGGAACGCTTGAGGGCAAATTCGGCATCCTATGCTCACATTTCGATTCTCGATAATTATAATTGCTTGGGAGTCCACAGAAGTTTAAGAAAAGATATATTTACGGAATAGAGTGTGAATCGTCTCAATCTCAGGCCCTGGACACTCGGCCTGCTCAATCTGCCGATGTCTGACATAGATTTATTATGGCAGCGTTTCGATCGTTTCGCAGAATGCCGCAAACGACTGAAACGGGTGAAACGATCGAAACGTCACCGGGGATCGTGGCAATGCTCAACCAGAAAGGCGGGGTGGGGAAGACAACTCTCACCATCCACGTCGCCGGCGCGCTCGCCGATCGTGAACTCGATGTCCTCGTGGTCGACCTCGCACCGGAGGGAGCGCTCACGTCGATCCTTGGCTACGATGAAGCCTACAGCGATCTTGATCGCGAGGTGTCGCTCCACGAACTCCTCCTAGACCCGAGTCGCGCCGCCGGCGTCGAGAACCTCGTGCTTGAAGGCGAGGAGTTTGATCTGCTCCCGTCAAACGAGCGCATGGTCGACCGGACTGGTGGGGAGTTGAACGGCGAGCCGCGAGCCCGAGAGCGATTGAAGATGGCCCTCGACGAGCTTGGCGCAGGCTACGATGTCGTTCTTGTGGATAACATGCCGAGTATCAACGTTCTCACGGACAACGCCTTGGTAGCGAGTAACGGCGTTCTCATCCCGGCGTACGCCGAGGCACTCTCTGTACAGGGGCTCGATCGCCTGCAAAAGCAGATCGATAGCGTTCGGGAGTACTTTGGTACAGTCAGGATCCTCGGAATCGTCGCAAACCGCGTCGAGCACAACAAGCAGGCCGACGCGATGCTTGAGCAACTCCACGCCGAGTTCAAGGACGGACTCGGCATCCCAGTGTTCGACGTGTACAAGCGAGTCGACCTCCAGCGAGCGATCGCTGCGCAGGAGCGCTCTATCTTTGCTGCCGAAGAACTCGACACTGACATGGCCGAGGTGATCGCCGAGATTGCGGCGCTCGTCGACGACGAACTTGTGGGGCAGGCTAATGACTGACGACGAGGACGACGCCAGCGAGGAGCTGGGGAAGACTGGGGAGAAGATGGGCGGCATCGCCGACCGTTTCGGCGCATCGGCTGACACGACTGACACGAGCGAAACGTCCAAAACGTCTGAAACGGGCGACACGACCAGAACGCCTGAAACGCCTGAAACGCCTAAAACGACTAAAACGATCAATACGGGCGACGACGACGACTCCCCGGCCTCTCCCGATATGACTGAAACGATGGACACGACTGAAGCGCTTGAAACGAGTGAAACGATCGAAACGTCCGAAACAGGCGACACGACTGACACGCTCGCCCCCGGCGATGAGGGATTCGTGCTGCGAGAGGACTGGAACGGGCGGACAATCTACCTCTCGGACGACGACATCGACGAACTTGACATCCGCTACTCCGAGGTCAACGTCGAGTGGCAGCGTGAACACGGCGAGCAACTACCGAAGAACGAGAAGTTCTACCCAGCAGTGATCCGGGCGGGGCTCTCCGGGACATCGATTGAAGAAGAGCTCGGCCTCAAGGACTAGCTGTTATAATCTATAACCCAAGTTGGTCGGTCGCGTTAAGTTTGGCGTGAATTGTGGTAGACGGCGAGGGCTTCGAGCCAATTTTGAGCTGTCTCTAACGCGACATTGCTGAAACTATTCGCAAACGATGATGTTCGTCGTTCTATTTCCCAAAAGACACGTTCGATGGCATTCCGATTTCCATGTCGAATGACTTGAAATCGATAGCCGTCGTCAGCGAGAACAGATCCGAGATAGTCTGCGTCATCGACGAGAAATTCCACGTTATCGAGCTGGTAACGCCGGTGGAGCTCGGTGAGAAACCATCGCGTCGTCTGTTTATTTGCGGTCGGATAGAGACTCACGTGAAGGATCTCGTTCGTCTGTGGATCAACCGCGCCGTACAGCCAGAACTTCTGGCCGTGGAGGCGGATCATCTTTTCGTCAACCGCGAGTTGATCCTCTGAGACGGTCGAGATCGGCTGTAGATCGGCTTTATGAACCCAGTTATGGATCGCGACGTGGCTCCGAACGATCCCAAACCTTTCGAGATGCTTACTTACCTCACGAAGTGACATACCGGCCAAGTGACAGCGGATCCCTACTTCAATCGCCCATCGCGGCGTTCGATCTCGCTCCACAAACGACAAGTCAATCCACGCGATACGTTTGCTGAGGCGCTCGGTTTCGGCCATAGACACTCTGAAGTCGAGCGCCTCATCCTCTAACTTAACGCGACCAGTTGGTCTGCCATCCATTTTTTCCAGCCTTCCCGAGCATCGATTCCCAAGTAGCGAACATCGTCGTGTCTTCGACGTACGCATCGAACCCATCTTCTGGTATCTCTTCGAAGTCTTTCTCGTCCTCGACTGTCCATGGGCTTTCCTCGAAGAACTCCTCGATGTCGCCGAAGTCAGAGAATGAAGGTTTGCCATGGCAATGAGGTCGAGTTAACGGCGAACGTGTGCTCACCAGACGGCTCGTCTGAAACGACCGCCGGGGTCACGCTAAGGTATAGCGTCGGTGCCGCCGGAGCGCATAGCGGTAGGAACCATACGAAACGCCGACCGTCAACAGCAGATACGTACCGAAGAGCACGCCGAACACGGGCGTTAACACGACGTTTCCGGTGACCGCGAACCACGTCACGAACAGCCCGAGAACCGTTCCGCCACCCACGACGAACAGGTACACCATTATGACGAGCGTCGACGGAACGACCGTTTCCGTCCCCCAGAACTCGCGCTCCTCGTAGATCGGATACGCCGAGCCGATACCGACTGCAAACATCGCCGCAGTGAGACACATCACAACTCCAACGGCGGCAGTTGCCACCGCCTCAAGCACCAGTATCCCGAAACCGATCGAGACGAGCGAGCTGAGAACAGCGATCGGCACTCCAATCGCAACGCCGGCGAGGAGCCGTCCCCGGACGAGATCTGCGGATGATGTCTCGGTGAGAAGGAGGAACGGTAGTTGTGGCCGCTCGTCACCGAGCGGGTTCAACCCGAAGGTAGCGCCTGAGAGGTATGTCGCGAGAACGACGCCGCCCCCAGTGATGAGGGGTCCGAGGGCGTCGCCCGAAAACTCGAGAAACATCGTCCCGAACGGTGCGATAAAAAAGACGGCAATCAGCAGATGACTCAACTCCGCCGGATCACGGCGACCGCGCACGAGAATCCCCCACGCGATACGACCGGGTTTAGTCCATGCAAACGGTCGTGGGGCAGAGAATCCGCCGCTCGATCGCCGCACCTGCGTCGACGCGTTGTTGTCGACCGGATCGGTAAACCAGAGCGTAGAAACCTGCCTGGTCGAGACGGCGAGACCGACCGGCGTGAGAGCGAGTAACGCCGCGAACACCGCCACCGCCTCCGGAGAGGTCGGTCTGGAGACCGGTGTTCCGACGAACGCGAGCGCAACGTATTCCACGAGGGGATCGAACGCTACTGTCGACAACAGCCGTTGCACTGAGAGGTCAGATTCGACGATGAACTGCCCGGCGAACTGTGACGCGACGACGAGTCCGACCATCGCGAGGATACCGACCGCTTTCAGGAGACGGCGAAGGCTGGGGAGTTTCCGCAGGAGTCGCAGCACAGCAATTCCCCCGGCGTACCCCCAGACGGCGGCACAGCAAACGAGCGGCAGCGCGACTGCCCCGCCCGAAGCAACGAGCAGCGGCGAGCCCATTCCGAGTGCGAATGTGACGACCACTGCCCCGACCGGGATCCCGAACCACAAGGAGAGCCGTCCTACCTCCGCTGTGATGAGTCCGATAACGACTGCTCGCGGGTGAACCGCCAGCAGGACGAAATCCGCACCGTCGATGTGTCCGAGCCGTTCGAGGGTCCGAAACACCGATATCGACAGGAGACCAAAGGGGATGAGCGTCGCAGCGGGCGCGAAGAACGGGACCGCCGTCACGGAGCGCGCGGTTTGCCCGAGCACGTACGCCGTCGGCAGCGCGAACAGGAGCGCGCCGCCGAAGAACAGCGCCGTGAGCAGGAGTCCAAGGACTCGACGGGGGTTTCCGAGGTACCCACGGAGGCTTCGGACGAACTCCGCTCGCCCAATTCGGAGCCCGTGGCGAACGTCCTGTCGGACGCTCATTCTCTCCGAGAGGCCGCGTCCGTTTCGGGTTCGCTCGTGACGGCGAGGAACGCGTCTTCCAGGGATCCACTCTCGCCAGTCTCCGCACGGGCCTGTACTTCGGTGGGCGTCCCCTCGGTGACGAGTCTCCCGTCAAACAACACCCCGACCTCGTCAGCGACGGCTTCGACGACTGGGAGAATGTGTGTCGAGAGGAACACCGTGGTTCCTGCGTCGGCGAACGCGGTGATCGATTCCCGAATGGTTCGCGCCGCTCGGGGGTCAAGCCCCGATGTCGGTTCGTCTAGATACAGGACGTCCGGTTCGTGCAGGACGCTCTGTATGAACGCGGTCTTCTGTTTCATTCCCTTCGAATACCCGTCGATCCGCCTGTCCGCGTCACCGGCCAACCCGAACTGGTCGAGGTACTCGCCGATGCGCTCGTGGGCAGCGGACCGCGAAATGTCGCGAAGGTCGGCGACGTATTCGAGCTGTTCGCGGGCGCTGAACTCGTCGTACAGCGGTGGCGTCTCAGGGAGATAGCCGACCCGACCGGCGATCGCACGCCGGTCGCTCGGGTCGACGCCACAGACGCGTACCGATCCGCTGTCCGGATCGCTGAGACCGGTAAGGAGCCGCATCGTCGTCGTCTTCCCCGCACCGTTCGGGCCAAGAAAGCCGTAGACGCTCCCGTGCTGGATGTCGAGCGTGAGACTGTCGAGAGCGACTTCTGAGCCGTAGCTCTTCCGGAGATCGGTCGCCAGAATGGCGGATTCGTCGTGGGTGGAGGGCATACGTAACGGATGTCATTTCCCGAACCGGTCGTCTATGCGTTTCGGAATCATCTTCCGATTATACGTATCGGGAGTGATGCCGCATGGGTAGATAGCGACGTGATTAGGGGGCGTAGTCGCTCCTGTACAGCCTTGGAGGATGGAATTGATGCGTGCCTTCTGTTCGATTCATCTGTTCTGGATCGAAATCGAGACTGATCTCTCTTGTCTGCTCTGCGCTGGTTCTACTTCCGGAATATCCCAGACGTCGAGTTCTCTGTCCGGCAGAACGTACGCCTTGCGGTGGATTTCAGTTTCGTCTGTTCGGCCGCTCGATCCTCTCTGCGGCCTCGATTTCGTCTGTCTTCTCGACTTCGGCGAATAGTTCTCGGTATGCGTCGGGCTCAAAGAGGTTGTTTCGGTCGAACAGCTCGCGAGCGGCGTCGGTCAACTGAAAGAACCGGTATGGATGACCCCGTTCGAGCCCCTCACGATCCCGTTCGATGGCCTCGATCAGTCCCACTTCTTCCAGCCGGATGAGATGGTCGGTGAGCGTCGACGCTGCGATACTCGGATTGTAGTATTCGAGTTCTTTCTTCGAGGGCGCGCCTTTCGGGTGACCGACGATGGTCCCGATGATATTCGCACGGGTCGTGTCGTCGAGGGCACTCAACGCTGCGATCGGATCGAGTCCGGCTGAACTCTCGGCTGGCGTGAGCGGGGTGGCGTCAGGCCGGGACATTGTGTATCAGTGTTTGTCTCCCGGCCAGATAACTATTTCGGTGAAAGTCGAAGTGGTAGCCAGAGTGCTTGCGTATTCCACTTCCGGTCGGATTTCCGTACCGTTAGGTGGCGGTGGTGAATCCTATCCAGTATGACCAACGACGACGCTACCCGTGCCGCCATCGACAAATTGGGTGATCAGCCGGGAGAGACGCTCACACCAGAACGGATCGAGGCAATCCAGACCGCGATGCATGAGGGCCTCGGACGATTTATCAACAACACGTCCTACTTCGTTCTCGGTTCCTACGATGAGGAGGAGCGGCCACGATTGGAGGCTGTTCGCGACCAACTCGCGAGCGATGCCGCAGCCTCGGACTCCGATGACGGAGTCAACGCGTTCCTGATGGACGATATTCTGGATGTCTCGGAGTTCTTCACGTCGAAATTCAAGCTACTGGTTAGCTACGCGGACCATATCGTGGGGGTGTACGAACATTCTCAGGGCGGGCACGCGTGGGAAGCGGGTTACATCGATCAGCCGACCTATCGGAAACGGACGCGGGCCTTCTATCGAATTTACGAGACTGAGGAGGAACAGTACGCGGCCTACGACGGGATGTTCGCACACTATCTCCTCTCGATGGAGCGCGTTGACCGTGCGTACACGTGGACGACGCCCGAGGAACTTCGCGATTGTGTGGCGGACGCCTACGCACCCGATTGATGCCGATTCAATCCAAAACTGGCCCATCCTCTGAGACCGTGAATTTCCACAATCTTGAGGAATAGATCTTGATGCGTTCCTTTCACTCGACATCATCCATACAGTCTTATTCGAGAGATACACCAGACGACACAAATCCGTACGCAACCGAGAACGACTATGATCGAGTCGCTTCTCCGGATTGACGTCGTCCTCTTCGTTCTCATCGGCGTGCTCGGCGGCGCACACTGTATCGGGATGTGTGGGCCGTTAGTGACAATGTACTCGAAGCAGATGACGCCGCAGCCAGACGGCGGGACGGTGACAGCCAACGACGGGCGTGCCGGTCATCTCACGACCTACGAAGTTCGCCAGCACTTCCTGTTCAACGTCGGCCGGGCGACCACGTACGCGATTCTCGGGGCCGTCTTCGGCGCGCTCGGAAGCGTCGTGTTCGTCACCGCTGACCAGCTGACACCGATCGCTGACCTCCTGCGAGGTGTTGTCGGTCTCGCGGTCGGAGGGTTCATCGTGGCGACCGGCGTTCGGTACGTCATCGGCGGAAGCGGAGGCGACATTCGAATACCCGGCGTCCAGCGCGTCACGTCGTGGCTCGCGGCGAGAGTTCACCGACACGTGAACAGCCCGAGTATTGTCGGTCTCGGCGCCGTCCACGCGTTTCTTCCCTGCCCGATGCTGTATCCCGCGTATTTGTTCGCCTTCGCGAGTGGCTCTCCGACCACCGGGGGAATCGCTCTCGGCGCCCTCGGCATTGGGACGATTCCAGCCGTCTTCCTCTATGGGACGATTATCCAGTCGATCGATGTCGTCCACCGGCGTCGTGTTCATCGGCTGCTCGGCGTGGTGTTCGTCGTACTGGGGTACGTGCTGTTCGCGCACGGGCTGATGGCGCTCGGCGTTCACCTCCCACATCCGATGCTCCCGCATTACCAACCCCTCGGCGGCGGGATGGGACACATGGGGCATTGACCGGGACCGACTCCCCTCCGCGCGCTCGACACGCAAGGCGGTCTCTCCGGTGTCACCACGCCCGGGAAACGACGAAGGCGATCTGCCGGTCCGGGAGCGATCACGCGGTGGCCACTCGTTCGAGGTCGTTGACGAGCCGCTCGATGTCGGTTCGCGGGCCCCGTGGGTACGCCCGCTCGATGATCCCTTGCTTATTAGCGAGAATGATGAGCCCGTAGTGCGGGAAGCGATACTCTAGATTCTCGAGGTCATCTGCCGGTTGCTTCTCGATCTTCAGCCCGAAGTGCTCGTCGTGTATCCCTTGGGCCCGCTCGTAGGTCTCTGGGCGTAGGAAGTGCCAGTTACCCGCGTCGAGGTCGACCCCCTGCTGGCCGGCGTACCCCCGGAGGACCTCGGTGGTGTCGCGCTCGGGATCGAACGTGATGGGGAGAAACGTGACTTGGTCGCCGTACCCCGCCTCGGCGGCGGCCTCCTGTCCGCGACGGAGCCGGAGAATGAGTGCTGGACACACTCCGTCCGGACAGTTGGTGTAAAATGATGTCCACAGCACCGCGCGCTCGCTCTCGAACTGGGCCGTCGATATTTCCTCACCGTGGATCGGGTCGGGGACAGTGAACTCAGGCATCTTGTCACCGTAGCTCGGGAACGACGCCTCGCTGAGGTCTTGCTCCGGCGGTCCGAGAATGGTTCCCTCGGCGCCACTACTGCCAAGGACACCAAGACAACCGGCAGTGCCGGCGGTGACTCCCGCGACGCCGGCCATTTTACAGAAACTCCGTCGATCCATACGCTCACGTATCAGTCTCGCGGTCTTGAGGTATCTGGTGCGACCCTCGAACGGGTTCAATGCGTCCGATCCGGGGGGATCCAGCCGGCCGGATCCTTATACAGAATCGAGGAGAATACCTGCGGCTTCAGCCGCAGGATGAATCCGACAATATACTTCGCAGTCCACCGTCTATCGCTGAGCCGGATATTCTCTTCCTCTAGATCCGTGCTTTTACAAGAGATACAAATATAAGAGATTATACAGGCGTTTCAGATGTTAGAGGCCCACAGAACTCACCGGGCGACAATCCGCAACCACTCACAGGTGGCGGAGTCACTCGACCGGCATGGGTGGTCGGCCAGCAAACTCTGGAACGTCGCGAACTACTACGCCCGCACCGTGTGGGATGACACCGGAGAGATCCCCGACCACAGCAGACTCAAAGACGAGTTGAAGATACACACCAACTACAAGGGACTCCACTCACAGTCCAGTCAGCGCGTTCTGGAGGAACTCGCTGAAGCCTTCACCTCGTGGTATGAGTCTGATGACGATCGGGATAACCCGCCCGGCTACCGCAAACAAAACTACTACGACTCGCAGGGTCGCTGCGTCCACGAAGAACACCCGCGCAGTACAGTCACGTGGAAACAAAACGGCATCAAACACGACACCGAAAACAACCGTGTTCGTCTCTCAAAAGGTGCCAATCACAAGGAACACCCCAAAGCATGGGAGTACATCCTTGTCGAGTACGAAACCCGGCCCGGCGTCACCGTCGAGAATCTACAACAGGTTCGTGCCGTCTACGACCGACAGAAGGGTCGGTGGGAACTCCATCTCGTCTGTACCGAAGAGGTCAAAACGCCCGACTCGCCCGGCGAGGAAACAGCTGGCGTCGACCTTGGCATCTGTAACTTTGCCACGGTCACGTACAGCACGGAAGAAGCTGACCTCTACCCCGGGAACCGCCTGAATCAGGACGGCTACTACTTCCCGAAAGAGATCGCAAAGTGCGACGACTCGGGTGGCGATCGGGCCACTCGACTGTATCACAAGTGGTCGGAGCGTCGCACCCACTTCTTCCATAGTCTCGCCAAACACATCGTTGAGCGGTGTGTCGAGCAGGAAGTTGGTCGGATCAACGTCGGAGACCTCGAAGGTGTCCGTGACGACAAGAACGGTGACGCGAAAAACTGGGGTCGGCACGGGAATCTCGATCTCCACGGGTGGGCGTTCAACCGGTTCACCTCGATCCTCGAGTACAAAGCGAAAGTAGAGGGGATCGAGGTGGTCGAAGTGTCTGAGAGCGACACAAGCAAGACGTGTTGTGTGTGTGGGAGAGAAGACGAGAGTCAGCGCGTTGAACGCGGGTTGTATGTGTGTGATGAGTGCGATGCTGCGTTCAACGCAGACGTGAATGGGGCGGAGAATATCCGTCTCGACATGAATGAAAGTAACTCCGAGTCTTCGGCCAGTTCGGACGAAGATAGGAGTACCGGCTGGTTGGCACAGCCATCGGTCTACCTCTATGACTTGTCCAGCGGATTCCAACCGCAGGCACAAGTGGTAGACTGCAAACCCTAATATCCCAATCCAGCGGTGCGATACCGTGGGATTCCTCCGCGTTCACGCGGAGGAGGATGTCAATCGAAGAGGCTGTCGACGGTCCGGATGAACCGGTCGACGAGCCGGTCTGGCAGCGAGGGCGACACCACCTCAAGCAACTCAGCCGTGCGGTTCGGGCGGGTCAGCGTGATCGTCATCGGACGGTCGCCGGACTTCGTGACGATTCCAGCGTCGCTTAGGTTCGAGACGTGCCACGAGACCGTGCTCCGCGCGAGATCCAATTCTGTGGTTAGTGTTTCTGGGCGACGAGGGCCGTCGGCATGGATCCGCAGTACGATCTCGCGGGCGGTCTCACGTCGAAGAAACGCGAGCGCGCGTCGTTCCCACGGGTCGAATGCGGGATCGAAGTAGTGGGCTCGACCGCCGATCCGCTCGACGGTCAACTCTTCGTCGTTCACCAGTCGCCGAAGGTGGTACTGCGCCTGTCCGGTGGCGATGTCCAGATCGCGTTCCACCTGGTTGAAGTGGACACCAGGCGTCTCGCGGACGTGTCGTCGCACCCGATCTCTGGTCGTCGCCATCGTGAGTATGCGCCCGTAATCGGCTGAGTGATAAAACCTGTCGGGGGCTTTCCTCCCATAAGAACGTTTTGCCCCGTGTCTTCTTATCACTCCCAACGCATACTGGCCAGTGTCGTGATCACGTCGCTCATCGTTCGGGCCGTCTTCTCGGCTCTCGTGCCATTGACCGTTCAGGAGTCGCCCGTACTGCTGGCCGTCATCGCGTGTGCCGGAATCGGAACGAGCGCGCTCTTCGTCGTGAGCCTCGTCGCGTATCGACGCCGCCAGACCGGCCAGTACCGACTGATCAGCGCCGCGGTTGGGGTGCTTGTTCTACGGTCACTGATTGGCGCTGGGACTGTTCTGGGAGCGGTTCCGATGCCGGTTCACCACTTCGTCGAACACAGCTTTGACTTCCTGATCGCTGCGATGATCCTCTACGCCGTGTACGCTCACGCCCCGGGTTCGCTTGGTGAGGATGTCACAAGCGACTAGCTTGGTTGAGTCCTAGCCAGCTCGACCCCAGTACATACCAATCAGCGCCAGACATCGTCCACTCCAGACCGATCTGTACGCTCGTTGATCCGGAGCGAACGTCTCCTGTGAGTGGTTTATGTCCTCTGGCAAACGCCGTTCGACAGTCACACCAGAACCGTATTGACTCTATATGAAGAACTATAGCTATGAAATCTGAACCTGACTCGCATTTGGTATCGCGTCGACAGGTCGTTCATACAGTTGGCTTGGGAGTCGTACTTGGAACGGCTGGCTGCGTTGGGGGATCCCCTGGATCAAGCCCTGAACCGGTAGATTTGTCGGGTCAAAAGACTGATTACCAAGGTGGAATGGTCATTGGAGACCATGGAGGCCCTAATGGGCAGGTGTTCTACGCCGATACAGAACCCGAACCCAGACAGGGGCCCGTCCAAGGCTCTGAAGGAACTGAGAACCTTGCTTGGTTTCACACGCTCGCACATGGTCTATTCCCGTACCATCTTAACCTGGTAGCTGACGGCGCGGAGGCGACCGCTGTATACGTCACGGACTACTCCCGTGTTGATTGGGAGATCCCTGAAGACACTGAGCGAAAGAAGATGCCAGCACCGACCGCCCCCGATACATTCGCCGATGCGTCGGGCCTCACATACGTCATCGAATCAGATGTAATGGGTGGAATGGGGCCAGATCTCATGCCGTTCTCGGAACCCAGCGAAGCTGAATCGTTCGCTGATAATTACGGCGGACAGACGATTGGGTACGACGACATCGATCGGTCACTCGTTGAGGGAATCCAGATGACGGGGATGAACTAATTGACCCTTCTCATAGTGAAGATAGTGAGAATCACACAGGTTCTAGTCAAAGAATCTGACACGGTCGATCAGGAGCTAGAATCCTTTTGTCCGGCAAAATCGTAGCTATTACACACGCGATGGCAACCTCAGAAAACGAATCGAAAGACACGCTAACCGTGTATCAAGAGCGGTTGGACGCACTCGATGCGACACTGGCATCGAAAATGGATCGTTGGAGTGTCCCAGCGTTGCGAGCCGCTGTCGGAGCGGTGTTCATTTGCTTCGGCGCACTCAAGGTACTCGGTGTCTCGCCAGCCGGTGACCTCGTCGCCTCTACGGTGTACGTTCTTCCGCCTGAGTTTTTCGTCCCGGTACTTGGCGTGTGGGAAGTGATCATCGGGATCTGTCTGCTCTACCCTCCGCTTACACGTGTTGGATTGCTGCTGTTGGCACTCCAACTTCCGGGTACGTTCCTCCCGATGGTACTGCTCCCTGAAGTCGTCTATACCACGTTCCCGTACGGGTTAACGGTCGAGGGTCAGTATATCGTAAAGAATCTCGTAATCATTGCCGGCGCACTCGTTCTGGGAAGTACTGTGAGGGACGAACCTGCGTCGGTGTGAACCAGACAATTAATTGCTCGTGCTGAAAGACGAGTTTTGAGCCGGAGCCGATGAATCTGAGACGTCATCATTCTCTCTGAGAGGAGCCTCGATCGACGACCAGTAGAAAAAAATAATAAATCTTAATATATATTGCCGGTTAAGTTGCTATATGAGCGTAGTAAGCGTCTCAATGCCTGAGGAATTGCTTGAGCGAATTGATCAGTTTGCCGACGACCACGGATACACTGGTCGGAGTGAGGTACTTCGGGAGGCGAGCAGGAACCTCATGGGTGAATTTGAGGACAAGAAACTCGAAGGGCGCGAACTGATGGGAGTGGTCACCGTGTTATTCGACTACGAAACAACGACTGTCGAAGAGAAAATGATGCACCTTCGCCACGAATACGAGGACATCGTCGCTTCGAATTTCCATAGTCACGTTGGCGGACACCACTGTATGGAACTGTTTGTGCTCGAAGGGTCTCTCGAAGAGATCTCGGCGTTTGTTGGGAAGATTCGAGCGACTAAGGATACTCTCACAATTGATTACTCCGTATCTCCAGTAGATGATTTCAGCCCGCTGGCCGATCTGAGCTGATTCTGCTTTTTTCCCTCGCTGAATTCACCCCATCTATACCAATATCTCCGAACCCCATCCAGCAAAAGTATTAATCTTGTTTAGAAGAATCACAGGTATTATTATAATTGCTTTTGATGTTAACAGCACTGATGACTCACATCTCGCGCCGAAGACTACTCCAGACGGGCGCAACCACGATTGCTGCGACGGGAGTCGCTGGCTGTCTCGGTCAGGGAGGCGGGTCCCTCGATTCCGTCACAGTCGCATACGTCCCGATTTACCCGAACATGCAACACTACGTGATGGAACAAGAGGGGTACTACGAGGACGTTCCGACGGATGTCACGATAGAGCGGTTCAGCTCCGGCCCCAGTGTTGTCAAGGCGTTCGCGAGTGGGGACATCGATGTCGCGCTCTTCGGCATCACCCCGGCAATGGTCCTCGTGGACAAGGGCACCGAGGCTGGTGTCCTCGCGGCGAATTCGAGAAACGGCTTCAAGATCATGGGGACGACCGAACTCGCCGATCTCTACGAACAGGAAGGGGCTGCCACGTTTGAGCGCTTCGAAGAAGAGCACGGGCGGAAGGTCCGATTTGGAGCACCGCCGGACGGGAGCGTTCCCGACATCGTTCTCCGGTACTGGATTCAGGAGGACCTTGACGTCGATGAGATGGACTCCACCATCAACAAGTCCAAGGTCCCGCCCGCGAAGGCGGTCCAGACCATCCAGTCGGGCGACATCGACGCGACGATCATCCAGGAACCGTTCGCGACGATTATCAGCCAAGCTGACGGGTTCGAGGAACTCGCCTGGTCCGGGAACATCCTGGACAACCACCCCGTCACGGTGCTGTTCGCGAACCAGCGAGTGCTCGACGACGATGAGGTCGCCCAATCGCTCGTCGAACAGCACGTCGCGGCGACCGAGTTCACGGGGAACTCCCCGGATGCCGCCGCCAGCCACGCTGCCTCGGTCATCGGCTCCGGCGTGAGTGAAGACCTCGCGACGGCCGCCATTGATTCGAAGGCGTCGGAGTTCATCTCAGATCCCCACGCGATCACCGATCAGGCCGCGACGATGGGAGAGTTCGTCACCAACGTTGGCAACATCGAGGAGCCAGTCGTGACCGAGGATCTGTTCGCGTTCGATCCCTACGACGCAATACAGTAATGAGCACGCAGACCGACACCAGCTCGAACGCGCTGACGGCCGAAACCTTCGAGGGGGACCTGCGGCGGTATCTCCGCGGCCTGGGCGGTCTCCTCGTCTTCCTGCTCGTCTGGTGGGTTGGCGCGATGACGACCCAGCCGTCGTATCTGGTGCCGGGCCCCCTCGATTCGGTGCGCGCGTTTATCGACCTGTTCGCGACCTCGACGGCGATTGTGGTCCCCGTTCTGGGATCGAGTCTCGTACTCCCGACCGGGCTTGCACATCTCGCGCAGACGCTGTTCCACTACATTCCCGGTCTCCTTCTCGGTGCGAGCTGTGGGATCGGTTTCGGACTGGCGATGGGCTGGAACGGTGCGCTCGACGACTGGCTGCGGCCGCTCGTCCGGGTGTTGCGGCCGATCCCGCCGCTGGCGTGGATCGTCTTCGCGATTGTCTGGTTCGGCATCCACCACACCGGCGCGGCGTTCATCGTCTTCGTCGGTGCATTTTGGATCAACTTCTACGGCGCGTATGGCGGCGTCGAGGGCGTTTCGACCGAACTGACCGACGCCGCGTCGACGCTCGGTGTCGAGCGCGACCTCTCGATGTTGAAACTCGTCGCGCTCCCGAGTGCGGCTCCCCAAGTGCTGACCGGATTCCGGACGAGCATCGGCCGCTGCTGGATGATCGTCGTCGGCGCCGAGCTGTTCGGCGCTCCCGGCGTCGGCTACGAGATTATCAACGCCTCGAACAACCTCGCGATGGCGACCAGCGTCGCGTACATGTTCCTGATCAGCTTGGCGTTCCTCTGTATGGACGTCGGGTTCCGCCTGCTCGAACAGAGGGTCCTCGCATGGCGCTGAGTACGGACTCATCCACCGACCGGGACTCCCGTGAGAAGATCGCTATCCGGAACGTCAGCCGGTCATACGAGTCGACGCACGCGCTCGATGACGTCTCGTTTTCGGTGTCGGAGGGCGAGTTCTGTTGTGTCGTCGGTCCGTCCGGGTGCGGGAAAACGACGCTGTTGCGAGCGATCGCCGGGCTTGACGATCCGGACGGCGGGTCGATACTGGTCGGCGGAGATCCGGTCACCGGTCCCGGACTGGACAGGGGAATGGTCTTTCAGGAGTACGCACTGTTCCCCTGGCGAACCGTCCGCGGGAACATTCGGTTCGGCCTCGACCGGCCCGCCTGTGACTGTCCCGATTGCGAGGCACGGGTCCGGGAGTTGATCGACCTCGTTGGGCTCGACGGCTTCGAGGACGCGTACCCGAAAGAGCTGTCCGGCGGCATGAAACAGCGCGTCGGTATCGCTCGCGCGCTCGCCCCCAATCCGGAGATCCTCTTGATGGACGAACCGTTCGGTAGTGTCGACGCTCGAACGCGCGACCGCTTACACGCGGAATTGCTCGAGATCTGGACGCAGACTGGACAGACCGTCGTGTTCGTCACCCACGACATCGACGAGGCAGTGACCCTCGCTGACCGCGTGATCGTCATGGATGCCGACCCGGGAACCGTACAATCAACGTTCTCCATCGATCTAGAACGCCCACGTGAACGGACCGCCCGCGACTTCGTGGACCACGTCGCACAGATTAGGGATGAACTCGGGAGTCCTGTCGACACTAACCACTAACACGCTCCCACAGCAAGATTATTAATTTATTTTCTTTAGACCGCCATCTCTATTATGTTAGAATAAAATTTTAATATATGCCTATCGTGAGCTCCTCGATGACGGAGCGACTCCGAGAAGATCTCGACACGTTTGCGGAAGAACACGGCTACACCGGCCGGAGCGAGGTGATTCGTGAGGCCTGTCAATCACTGCTCGAGGAGTATCAAGAGAGCGACTACGAGGACCGGCGCGTATTGGCAACGGTCACTGCGGTATTTGGATACGACGAACCGGAGATTGAACGCCGAATGATGGATATCCGCCATGAGTTCGAAGGGGCCATCCGGTCGAACTCCCATAATTGCCTCCAAGAGAACGCCGGCTGTGTCGAGACGTTTGTCGTAGAAGCCGCGTACCAAGACGTTCTCCACTTTGTCGGCACGGTTCGAGGAGCGGACGAGTCTGTCTCGGTGGAATACACTGTCGTGCCTGTCGACCGAAACGGCACAGAAGCGAGCGATACGTAGGCTCGGTATCGCTGTCACCGGCACGTGTGCCCGCGCTTTGAATTAAATCGCAAACGAATCTTGCGTTCTTCTTATTATGTTCTTCTACCTTAGCACAGCAAAGTTATTATATCTAAGTCTTTAATTGCCAAACAGATATGCCGCACATTCACCTTGGAGAAGGGTCATTCCCCCTCTGGGCGCTCGTGCTGTGGACGCTGCTTGGTGCTGGACTGATTTCCACCGTAGTCTATCGGGTACGGAAAGGTGGAATAGAAACACACCAGATCGCACTCGCGGGTATTGGCGCGGCTGCGAGTTTTGCGGTCTTCCAGCTTAACATTCCAGTGTGGGGCGGAATTCACATGAACCTCACCGGGCTCGTGGGTATCATCGCCGGACCGCTTCTCGGCGCGCTTGTCGCATTGGTCGTCAACATCTTTTCGGCGGCGCTCGGACACGGAGCGGTCGGCCTAATCGGGGCGAACACGCTGATCAACGCCAGCGAAGCGATCGTCGCCTACTACGCGTTCAAGACGCTGATGGGGATGGAGTGGGACGTCTTCCCCGCCAGCGCGAGTGCCGCGACACTCGGCCTCTCGGCAGGGTCATTCCTGATGGGGGCGATCATCGTTATCAGCGGGGTTAACGGGAGCGCGCTCCCGCGTGGTGACCTGCTGATCGCCGTTGGTGGACTCTCCGCTCTCAACCTCGGTGTCGCGGTCGTTGAGGGGCTGCTTACGGGACTTATCGTCCAATTCCTCGCCTCAGTGCGTCCCGACCTCGTCGGACTTACCGACCGCGACACTCGCGATGAGCCCTCGGGGGTGACAGCCTGATGCAGCGCTGGAAGCAGTACGGTAGCATGGCTGCCGTCTTCTCGGCGTTCCTCGCCGTCGGCTACTGGGGGTTCACTGCGACCGGTGGTGCCGTTCCATGGGCAAAGCGGGCCTCGCAAACGCTTCAACGCGGCGTCCAAGACGGCGGTGGCACACTCGTGAATCTTGGACGTGGTATCGTCGTTGCCGGTCCCATCCGGAAGGGCGGACTGATGGTCGAATTCGGCGGAATTGTTCTCGCCTTCGCCCTCTTGGGTCTCGGGCTGTACGTCTACGTCGACCGTTACGGCGGCTTCGGTGATGACGAACGACCGACACGGTAACCGTGACAACGCTCTCGAACCACGTCCCTGACCCCCGGCTCATCACGGCGTTCGCCGAGCGACGGGACGGACCGTTACATCGAATTAACCCGTGGACGAAGGTCGGTGTCGTCGGTGTACTCGTTCTCGCCGTCACAGTGTTCGACCGCCTCGCGCTCTTGGCTGGCCTGTACGGAACCGTACTGGTAGTCTACGGAGTCGCGGATCTGCCGTACCGGCGACTCATCGGCTGGTACACGCTCCCGATGCTGTTCATCGTCTCGGTTGCCGGACCGCTGGCGTTTCTCGAACCGGGGACGCCGATCGGCGGCGCAGTTCCGACGCCGCTCGGCGGCCTTTCGGTCACGTGGGAGGGTCTCGCCCTCTTCTTCGAGCTCAGTTGTCGGTCGCTCACGGTGGTCACGTTTTCGCTGACGGCGTCGATGACGACCAAATACACGGACGTCGCGTACATGCTCGGGCGGTTGCTACCGCGACCGATCGACCAGGTCGCCCTCCTCACCTACCGGTTCACGTTCGTTATGCTTGAGACGCTTGAGGACTTGGTGAAAGCCGCGCTCTCCCGCGGAGCGAACTTCTCGGAATTCTGGTCGAATAAACGGCTGTACGCCCGGATTCTCGGCATGACGATGCTGTCGGCGATCGAGCAGTCCGAACGACTCGTCAAGTCGATGGAAGCCCGCGGATACGACGGCGACCTCACGCTGTACGGTGACGTCCCGCGACCACCCGCTCGTGAGCTCGTCGTTATCGCCGCTTGCTACGCCGGCGTCGTCGCCTACGCGTTAGTCGGCGTCTACGAGGTGGTTCCAGTATGAGTACAAATCATTCTGAAGACCGGCGGCTCTTGGTCGACCTACAGTGTGAGGCCCACACGTACCCGGACGGGACGGTTGGTATGCACGAGGTCGACTTCTCCGTGTATTCCGATGAGGTCGTGGCCCTCATCGGTGGCAACGGCGCCGGAAAGTCGACGCTCCTCGAACATCTGAACGCGACCCTCATTCCCGATGACGGCAAGCTCGTCGTCGATGGCACCCCGATCACCGAGGACAACAAGCCACACGCGCGAAAAGAGGTCGGCTTCGTCTTCCAAGACGCCGATACGCAACTCGTCGCGCCCACAGTCCTCGACGACGTGATGTTCGGCCTTCAGAACTACGGGGTCCCCGGAGACGAAGCGAGGGAACGCGCTCGTGAAGCACTGGCGACTGTCGACGCGAGCCACCTTGAAGACCGAATCCCACACTACCTGAGCGGCGGGGAGAAACGGCTCGCTGGCCTCGCCGGTGTGCTCGTCCTCGAACCGAGTGTGGTCGTGCTCGACGAACCACTCGCAGGGCTTGATCCCGACCGATCCCAGCTGGTCGCGGAGCGGATCGAGCAAATTCACGAGGACGGTATCAGTGTCGTCCTGTCGACGCACGACCTCGAATTTGCCGCTGAAGTCGCGGACCGCGTCTGCGTGATGGCCGAGGGCAACATCATCGGAGGCGGAACACCCCGAGAGGTGTTCTACGACGACGCCCTGTTGGCGGACGCGAACCTTCACCCACCGAGCGCGGTTCGTGTGGCTCGTGACGCAGGGCTGGGGGCGACGGCACAGCCGGTGACCGAATCGGACCTCGTGTCGCTCCTGACGGAAGCTGGAAATTCCAGCACCACACCGACACCCTCCGCAGATGGACACAGACATGACTGACCGCCTTCTTCGGCATCTCTCACGACTTCTTGATGACACTCAATCGGGTGGTCGGAGCCTGCGTGAGCGGTCTCCCACGACTCGGGAGTATTGTGATCACTCGTGATTAGATATTACTACGAGTATTAACTAAAGACGAATGGAGCTTGTGTTTCCGACAGAGCGCTGGGCGGCGACCTTTCGGTCGCACGCCCAGCTTATTCTCCACGAACTCGGTGAGTTCCTCGGCTACTCACCACCGCTGCTGCTTGACCGGCTGATCGAAGCCGGTCAAAAGATCCACAAGCAACGACCAATCTTGTAAGAGACGCTCGCTACCGCTACACAACCGAGGTGTGAGGCTTAACTAAAGACGGATGCTACGTTATTTATTGGTGGCAGACAGAATACTCAGTATGCTGTTTGACTCGCCGGGTGGTGCGCGCGTACTCCTGTCTGCGACTGTCGGCTACACAAATGGGAAATACCAGCGGATGGCGTTCATGGATAACGCGGTTGAACACGCGGCGATGCAGGTGGCGAAGCAGCACGAGGAATTAGTGCCAGGGGTGTTCCCAGCCGCTTTCGAGAAGGACGAGGTCGAGGAACTAATCGATGAGTTCGATGCTGGCGGTGACCCGATCACAGTAGAACGTGTTGCTGATACATTGAACGAGGAGATGCTGGATCAAGAGCTGGATATTGACACCGAACAACTCGTAGCTGATTTTTTCAAAAATCTTGAACAAGAAATAAGCCAAGACGAAGAGATTGGACGTAAACTCCACACGATCTATCATCAGCGTCACTCCGCACAAGCAAACCAAATCCTCGATGCACTGGAGGAATTACCGGGAAAAATCGAACCTTCTGGAAAATCTGAATTCAATAAACTCGTTAAGCGTGACCCTACTGAGCTAACAGAACGCGGATTTCTAGATGGGATATCTGTGTTTAACCAATCAAAGCCCTCGTATAATTCGTTCGTAGGTCTGTATGCCCTTGCGCATGACCCATATGATGCTCAAAATCGCACCGCTCTAGAAAAACAAATTGATGTTGCTGAAAATGTAATTAAGAGGGAATTAGCAGCACTAGATAAAAACAAACTTCGCGTGCTAGATATTGGATGTGGCACCGGTGAATTAGTTAAATTTCTGGAAGGTAAAGATGAAATTGAAGAAGTCGTCGGACTTGATCGTTCTGAAGGAATGAAAGACGCGGCTAAATATTATACTCGGGTAGAATCCAGAATTTATGAATATAATATACTCAGGGCTAATAAAATTGAAAGGTCTGATTTCGATATCGCATTTATGTTCCGAACTTTTACCTATTTATATGAAAATGAAGAAGTGGAACACGCGCTGAGAAACATATCTAACTTACTAACACCAGGTGGGCTGCTAGTATTTGACTGTGTAGATAAAGATGAATTATGGCAAGGAGATCATATCCCGAAAAATCGAAATTATTCTTTTGACGAACCAGCTGACCTAAGCTTGATTCCAGATGCACCTGACATCACAGTTGACTACGAAGGTAAATATAATTCAGAGGATCTTGGAAAGGGTAAATACAGTTATGAGACATATTATCGTATAGAGCCATCAGGTGGAGATCCAGACCACTCTCAAGCGAAATTTGAAATATTTGAGAAGGAATATTTGAGAGCAATGAAACGTAGCGAGGTAAAGAATCACATACCTCCCAGATTCGAGATTGAGGGGGAACAGCGAGATTTCAACCCCAACGAAGATACACCAGTCTCGAACTTTTTGAATTTTCTACGAAAAAGATATTGAGTAAGGCTAGTTATATTTACATCATAATTGACTTGTGGGCTGAGTACAATTAATATATTGTCTGCTACATCCTCGTCTCACATGTCACGTAATTTTTACCTTATCCTAGGGGATTCAAAAAGCGGTTACGATTCGATGCGCTGATCAATGTGAGCATCGCCCAGTGAGGGGATTGAGTAATCCACCGCTTGGACATTCGGCACTGCTCGAACGCTGTTGACGAATCCAGATAGTGCTTCTGTGGTCCCCTCTAAAACGTACAACTCCATACAGTACTGGTCTTGGACGTGTGTGTGGGTAGTTGCGGAGACAATAGCATCGTACTCGTGGCGTGCTCTCGTGAGACGCTCCTGGACGGCGGGTTGACAGTACTCGAAGACGACCGTTACCGTACACATCTGCTTTTGTCCCTCGATATGTTGCTCTTGAAACTCTTCGAATAACGTGCGTGTGCCTTCGCGAACGACTTCGCTTCGGCCACTGTACCCGTGTTCTTCGGCGAACTCGTCGATGCGTTCCAGCAACGCCTCGGGCATCGAGATGCTAACGACGCTCATATATTAAAGTTTTATTCAGTCTTATTAGTTCCTGTTATGACAGTAGAGTATAAGAATAATAATTAGTATTTTAGTGTAGTAGATTCATAATTAGAGTATGCCGTCCAACAACTACCCGATCCCGGTAACGATTCTCAGCGGAAGTCTCGGAGCTGGCAAGACGACGACGCTCAACCACATTCTTAGTAGCGAACAGGAACTCAACGCCGCCGTTTTAGTAAACGATATGGGCGAAGTGAACGTCGACGCCGACCTCGTCGAACGCGAGTCGGATCTCACCCAGAACGACGACGAGATCATCGAGATGTCGAACGGGTGTATCTGCTGTCGGCTTCGCGGGGACATGCTTGATGAGGTAGGTCGATTAGCCGACGAGCGAGACTTCAAGTACCTCCTCGTGGAGTCGTCTGGGATCAGCGAACCGATTCCCGTCGCGCAGACGTTCGCTCGCGGATTCGAAGACGCGGATTTCGACCCTACGGGGGTCTACGAACTCGACACGATGGTCAGTGTCGTTGACGCGCACAGCTTCTGGAAGGGGTTTGATTCCGGCCAAGCTCTCACCGACGACTCCATCGATCCACAGGGTAACCGGGTCCCCGAGGAGGCGCTGATGGATCAGATCGAGTTCTGTGACGTCCTCCTGTTGAACAAGTGCGATCTCGTCCCCGACAATGAACTTGAAGAGATGGAGGCAGTGCTACGGGCGCTCCAACCGAGAGCAAATATTATCCGAACCGAACACGGGGCGGTCGACCCCGGAGAGATTCTGAATACGGGTCGGTTCGATTTCGATCGCGCAAGTCAGTCCGCCGGATGGAAGCGTGAACTCCAGCACGGCCATCACCACGAGTCGGCCGCCGACGAACACGGGGTCACCTCGTTCGTCTTCGAATCCCGCCGACCGTTCCACCCCGAGCGGATCGCTCGCCTCTTCGCCGACCTCCCCGACGGAATCGTTCGCGCGAAGGGCTTCTTCTGGTCCGCCGGTCGCGAAGACATCGCCATGGGTCTCGACAAAGCGGGCCAGTCGGTTCGGGCCGGTCCGAAAGGGACGTGGATCGCCACGCTCCCGCAGGCCCAACAAGAGCGCTACTTCGCCGCCCGTCCCGGCATCAAAGAGGATTGGGACGACCAGTGGGGCGACCGGGGATCAGAGCTCGTGTTCATCGGTCGCGAATTCGATCAGAAGACACTGATCGAGCGACTGGAAGGCTGTGTCCTCTCAGACGCAGAGATGGGGGAAGACTGGAACGAGTACCCAGACCCGTTCACCGCCGACGAACAGCGCGAACTCGCACTGGCTGACGACTGATGACCGTCGACGACCACCCGCCGGTCACGATCCTCAGTGGTGGACTCGGGGCCGGGAAGACGACCTTGCTCAACCACCTCCTTACCGTCGGCGGCGAGGAGTACGATATCGCTGTTCTCGTCAACGACGTCGGCGAGGTGAACGTCGACGCCGGCCTCATCGAGAACGGCTCCGAACTCTCGATGGAAGACGGCGGCGTCACGGAACTGTCGAACGGCTGTATCTGTTGCGGCCTCCAGAACGAATTGGACCAGGAGCTGCTACGTCTGGCCTTCGACGAGGAGTTCGATTATCTAGTCATCGAAGCCTCGGGGATCAGCGATCCGGTCCCCATCGCCCAGCGGTTCGTCTCGCCCGCACGTGCGTCGACGCTGTACGATCTCGATACGACCGTCACGGTGGTCGACGCCGCACAGTTCCATCGAACGTTCGTCGACGGTCGTCCGATCAAGTCGACGGATGACGGCTCTCGACCGCTTTCGGACCTACTTGCTGAACAGGTCGAATTCTGTGACGTACTCGTCCTCAACAAGTGTGACCTCGTCACGGAAGACGAACGCGAGACGGTCGAACGCGTGCTCGAAACGCTCCACCCCGGTGTCGACATCACCCGCACGACCGAGAGCGCGGTCGAACCCGACGACGTTCTCGGAACTGGACGATTCGACAGAGAACAAGCGAAACGGTCCGCCCGGTGGAAGCAGGTGCTCTCGAGCGACCACGGAGGGACCGGAGAGCCGGAATCAGCAGAGATGGACCACGGTGGCGGTCATAGTCACGACGAGGGTTCCGAGCGTGACAACGGTCACGACGGTACCCACGATGGTCCGGGTGACGACCACGATCACCGTCACCCGCCGGAGGAGTTCGGCGTCGACTCGTTCGTGTACGAGCGCCACCGACCGTTCCATCCGGAACGGTTCAGTGAGTGGCTCCGCTCCTTCCCCGAGTCCGTCGTCCGGGCGAAAGGACACTTGTGGGTCGCTGGACGCGAGCGATACGCGCTGGACTTGAGCCAAGCGGGTACGCAGACGCACGTCGAAGTCAACGGCCGATGGGCGGTCACGGTCCCAAAGTTCCAGCGTGATTCCTACCGTGAGTCACGACCGGATCTCCACTGGGACGAACAGTGGGGAGACCGTGAAATAAAGCTCGTCTTCATCGGCGCTGGAATGGACGACTCGGCCATCGCTGCCGCCCTTGACGACTGTCTCCTCTCAGAACCGGAGATGGCGGGGAACTGGGACGAACTCGAGAATCCGTTTCCGGGGACGATGGACCGGTCTCAGCCACCGATGGAACAGCGTCTCGTGGTCGGTGAGGGACAGTGACCGGGAATCACTCGGAGCTCCCGTCGGCGGCGGACCGACGGACGACGGACGAAGACGGTCACGACTGCGTTGATCCACTCGGTGTCGCAATCGTGACCGTCTCGTCGTCCCGAGGAACCGCCACGGAAGCAGACCCGACCGATCCCGGCGGTGACGCCGTCGCGAACACTCTCGTTGACGCGGGTCACGTCGTCACGTCACGCCGGACGGTTCCGGACGACTACGTCCGGATTAAGACCACCGTGAGCGAGTGTCTGGATCGGTCGGACATTGACCTCGTCGTGACTACCGGCGGGACTGGAGTCACTGTCGACGACGTCAGTCCGGACGCGGTGAGCGAACTCTTCGACCGCGATCTACCAGGCTTCGGCGAGGCGTTCAGGCGGCTCTCGTGGGAGGAGGTCGGAACCCGAGTCGTCGCGACCCGCGCGACGGCGGGTATCGCCCGCGACGTCCCGGTGTTCGTGCTGCCCGGAAGCGTGAACGCCGCTGAACTCGCTACGGCCGAAATTATCGCGGAGGAAGCCCCGCATCTCGCCGGACTCGCGACGCGACACAGGGTGGAGTAGATGCAGGGGTCCAAAATGTATCAGGAGGTAATCCTGGATCACTACCGCAATCCTCGAAGGTGGGGGCGCCTCTCGCCAACTACCGTCTCTCACACTGGCGAGAACGCTTCCTGTGGCGACGAACTCACCTTCGACCTCAGACTCGCCGAGGACGGTGAAACGATCGAAGAGGTCACGTTTACTGGAGAGGGCTGTGCGATCAGCATTGCGAGCGCGAGCCTGCTCGCCGAAGAGCTCCCGGGAATGACGCTCTCGGAGGTTCATGACCTCGACCGTGAGGACGCCCTCGATCTCTTGGGAGTCGAGCTGACGCCAATGCGCGTCCCGTGTGCTGTACTCGCGGAGAAGGTGGTTCAGGACGGCGTCAAGAACTATGAGGGGGGCACGTAACCGATGACACTGTACGGAATTGGGTTGGGGCCGGGCGCGACTGACCTGCTCACGGTTCGCGGCAAGCGACGGCTCGAATCGGCCGACATCGTCTACTCACCCGGACGACTGTCACGGCGCGTCGCGGCCGAGTACGTTCCCGACTCGAAACTGGGTGACCTCGAGTTCCCGATGACGACCGACCCACAAGAGCTGGAAGCGGCGTGGGAGGTGGCGGCCGCGGAAGTCGCGCCGAACGCACGCGACACTGACGCGGCGTTCGTCACGCTCGGAGATCCCTGTATCTACTCGACGTTCGGACACCTGCGTCGGACGCTTCGAGAGCAGCATCCCAACATTGACATCGAAGTCGTTCCCGGTGTCAGCAGTGTGACGGCGTTCGCTTCGGTCCTCGGGGTCGACATCGACGCCGGAGCAGAACTGACGCTCCGCGAGGCGACCGATGGAGAAGCACCGATCGGCCCAAATCGGCTGATCCTGTTCAAAGTAACCGACGCACCGACGACCTACGACAAGATGACCGAAGCGGGCTACGAGGTGACGTTCGGACGACGACTCTTCATGGATACCGAAGAGGCCCTCGTTACGAACAATCCCGGAGAGGTAACTGATCGAGACTACTACACACTCGCGTACGCAGAGAAACGGGAGGGGACCGGGTCTTCGTGATGGGCGGACGCTGTCGGTCGTCCGGGTAGGACCAACGTGAACTAGCCTCAGGCGGTGACGCCGAGGGTTTCTAGTTCTTCCGTGGAGTATTCCGCGCGGAGTTCTTCTGTCGAGTGTTCGCTGAGGATTTCCGTACGCTCTTCATCACTCATCTCGGCTAGGTCGCTGAAGCAGTGACACATTACATCCATTCATTCGGGCTACGAGTAGGAAAAACCTGTTAGCACCATTCTCAGGGTTGTGTAATACGGATTCCGAGGTAGCAATCATTAGTAATGCTACGACTCGCATTAGTTACTACGACACTAGTTACTAAACTCAGATTTCAGTTAGTGATTCTTATTAACTTATTTGACTAAAATCACAGTCTTTATTATCTAGTCTGCTATTATTATCAATAGATGCCTCGATACACCCGACGTCGACTCATCGCAGCTGGACTCGGTACGGCAACCATCGGTGCGCTCGCGGGCTGTACATCGAACAATGGCGATTCCGGCGCGGCGGAGAATGACGGCTCAACAGCGACGGAGAATACCGGGCCGGAAGCCCAGTCTTCGTTCTTCGTATTCGGGGACTTAGCCAGCCAGGTTACAGGCGACACCGGGACCGCAGAGACGCTCGTCCCGATCGGCCAACACGGCCACGGGTGGGAACCAGGGCCACAGATTCAGGGAACAATTCTCGAATCTGACCTCTTTCTCTACGGAATGGAGGGCTTCCAGCCGTGGGCTGACGACCTCGTGACGAGTCTCGGTGACGACGACGCCGACGTCGATATCGTCGCTGCCGGTGCTGGTATCAACCTCATCGAAGGCGGGCACAACCACGATCACGGTCACGAAGAAGACCATGAGGGCGAACACGAGGAAGGTCACGAGGGGGAAGGAGAACACGATCACGGTCACGAAGGCGAACACGAGGAAGGCCACGACGGTGAAGGAGAACACGATCACGGTGGGGAGACTCCCTGGGAGTGGGCTGGCCTCTACCACCTCGAAGCTGGCACCTACACGCACACGTTCCACGAGGGCCCCGATCCGAGGATGCAGCTCGCCGTCATCGCGACCGACGAGGGTGGCGACCACGGCATTCACCACGTCGAGGAAACTGCGGCCGCCCTCTACGGCGACCACGACACGCACACACCGGTCGAAGGCGGCGAGACACTCACGCCGTCCAGTGAGTCACTCTATCACCTCCAGTTCGCGGACTCCGGTGAGACGACGTTCTCCATCGACATCGAAACAGAGGGTCACTATGTCCTCTTTGCCCAGCACGCTCCCGCTGAGTTCGACGCGACGCTCACCGACGGCAGTGGGTCGGTCATCGAGCCCGAAGTGACTGAGAGTGCGGGCGGACACGGGCACGAGGGTGATGGCGAGCATGAGGGTGAACACGGCCACGAGAGTGGAGAAGAACACGAAGGCGAGCACGAGGGAGAAGCCGATCACGAAGGCGAGGAGGGACACGGCCACAACCACTCTGGCGGGGCTGACCCACACTTCTGGCTAGACCCTGAGCGAGCGAAGCAGGCGGTCGACAACATCCGGAGCGGGTTCGTCAACGTCGACGGCGACAACGCCAGTGCCTACGCCGAGAACGCCGAATCGTACCGGAACCGCCTAGACGAACTCGACGAGTCGTTCCAGTCCGCGCTAGAGGGCGCTTCGAAAGACGTCGTGTTCGTCGCTGGTCACAACGCCTTCCAGTATCTCGGCCAGCGCTACGACTTCGAGGTCCGGACGCTGACGGGACTGTCACCGGACGACCAGCCGACGCCGAGGGATATCGAACGGGCCCAGGAGATCATCGCCGAACACGACCTCCAGTACGTCTGTGCTGACCCGCTCGAATCCCAGACAGCGGCGAACCAGCTCGTCGCAGAGACCGACGCCACCGAAGTCCTCCCGCTGACGCCGATTCCCGGACAGACCCAGGAGTGGGCCGATGAGGGCTGGGGCTACATTGAGATCATGGAAAACATCAATCTCGAGACCCTGAAGCAGGCCCTCGACGCAGAATGAGCGACACCACGTCTGGCGACACGGAACCGGAGTGGGACGGGAACGCCGAGCCCGGCCCATCCAATAGCCCTCGTTCAGGACTGATGGCATTGGTCGTCGGCCCTGCGGAGAGACCCGTCTGTACGATCTATCCGCCGGATGTGGCTGTTCCGTATCGGACGACGACCTGGATTACGGCGTACGGGAACTCGTTCGTCGACCTCGACGACTACCGATGACGACAGCAACGACGGAGAGGGAACGGGCGGGAGACCCTCTCATCAGCGTCGACGACGTCACATTCGGCTACGGAGAGGTCCCGGTTCTCGAGTCGGTGTCGATCGACGTCGAGCCCGGCTCCTTTCTCGGACTGGTCGGGCCGAACGGAAGCGGCAAGAGCACGCTGCTTGACCTGATGCTCGGACTTCGTCGACCAGACGAAGGCACGGTGTCGCTGTTCGGCGAACCCGCCCACGAGTTCGACGCCGGTGAGCGGATCGGATACGTCGCACAGGACGCGACGAAGGCGGCGCGCGATATGCCGATCACGGTTCGAGAGGTTGTCGAGATGGGGCGGTACCCGCGGCGGCTCTTCGGTCGATTCTCGGCAGCGGACCGGCAAGCGATCGAAGACGCGCTGGAACAGGTGGGAATCACAGACCTCGCGTCTCGCCGGGTCGGTCGACTGTCCGGTGGCCAACGCCAACGGGTGTTCATCGCCCGTGCGCTCGCCTCAGAGGCCGATCTGCTCGCGCTCGACGAACCGACGGTCGGCGTGGACGCCGAATCCAGAGAGGAGTTCTACGGCCTCATCCATGAGCTGAACGCGACCGGGCTGACCGTCATCCTGATCGAACACGACATCGGTGTCGTCACCACGCACGCGACGGACGTCGCCTGTCTCAACCGTCAGTTGTACTTCGACGGCGACCCGGAGGAATTCGTCGAGACTGATGCCCTCTCGCAGGCATATGGGAGAGACCAACACATCCTCCAGCACGACCACAAATGATGTTCACACTACGTCGCCTCGGAGAGAGTGTTCTACTCGACGACATGATAGCGACTCCGCTTTTTGCTGTCAACGTCTTCGCCCCTATCGAGTGGTTCCTCAACTACGTCTTTGGTCCCGGAATGGACGTGTTGGCCGACCTGCTCGGCATGCCGATGCTCGAATACCCGTATATGCAACGTGCCTACCTCGCTGCGTTGTGTATCGCTCTCATTGGGCCGGTCGTCGGGACGTTCCTCGTCCATCGAGAGATGGCGATGATCAGCGATACGCTCGCACACACAGCCTTCGCCGGCGTCGCCGTCGGGTTGTTCCTCAATTCGGCCTTCTCGCTCACGCTGTCGCCGCTGTTCACCGCATTCGTGGTCGCAGTCGTCACGGCGCTGCTCGTGGAGTTGCTCGTCGAACACGCCGGGGCGTACAGCGACACCTCGCTGGCGATCGTCCTGACGGGAGGATTCGCAGTCGGCAGCATCCTCATCACTGCGACCGGCGGTGGCATCGCGGTCGGCATCGACGCCTACCTCTTCGGCAGTTTGGCGACCGTCTCGACACAGAGCGTCGGTATCCTCGTGTTAATGAGTGTCCTCGTCGGTAGCCTCGTCACGCTAGCCTATCGGCCACTTTTGTACGTCACATTCGACGCGACGGCCGCCCGCGCGGCGCGACTGAACGTCCGCCTATACAAACGCCTCATGGTCGTGCTCACGGCGCTGGTCGTCGTCAGCGCGATGCAGATAATGGGCGTCATCCTCGTCGCTGCGATGCTTGTCGTTCCGGTCGCCGCTGCGGCGCAAGTCGCCGAGAGCTTCAAGCAATCCATCTTGCTGGCGATCCTCGCCGCCGAGTTCGCGGCGATAGCCGGTGTGACACTGTCGTACGTGTACGGAATTGCGGCCGGTGGCTCGATCGTCGTCGCGGCGATCGCCGTCTACGCCCTCACGCTCGGTAGCCGGCAGTTGCGGCATCGGCTGCCGACCGTCCAACGGTTCAGTAGTGGTCAGTCCGAGCACCGCGGAACGGAACTCGAAGTCGATGGAGGAGAACAAGAGTGACAGTCGGTAGATCGACCGCCGATCACCCACCGAACAGTGACCGCCCCTACGAGTACGTGATCGTCGGCGGCGGGATTCACGGCACCTATCTCGCGAACTACCTTCTCACGGAAGGCGAGTACACGCGCGACGAGATTCAAATCCTCGATCCGCGCGAGGAGTTGCTCGCCTCGTTCGCCAAGAAGGCCAATCAGTGCGGCATGGAGACGCTCCGATCGACGTTCGTCCACCACATCGACACCGAGTCGTTCTCGCTCGAGTCGTTCGCGGAAGGACACCACCGAGCGCACGAGCTCGTGTCGACGAGGAACTACCCGGACCGACCGACTCTCGACCTGTTTCTCGACCACGCTCGCGACGTTATCGAGCGCCATGAGCTCGCCGACTGTCACCATCGGTCAAAGGTAACCGATGTTACCCGGTCTGCGGGCACAGAGACTTACGTGGTGGAAACGGACGCGGGAGCGATTGAGACCAACCGTGTCGTCTTGGCCGTCGGGCTCGGTGCGACGCCGACGCTCCCTGAGTGGACGACGTCGCTCCCGGACGACGCGCCGCTCGCACACGTCTGGGACGAAGCGTTCAACCCGGCGACGCCCGACCCGTTCGAGGGGCGAACGTTCGTCGTCGGAGGCGGTATCACGGCCGGGCACCTCGCCTGCCGTCTGGCAGACCGGACTGTGGTGACGCTCCTGTCGCGTCACGAACTCGAAATCGAACTGACCGAGGCCGACCCGCACTGGATCAACTGGCGCCACATCGGGAAAGAGATCCACACGCTCCCGCCGGGATCGGAGGCCCGTCTCGATCGGGTCCGAGCCGCCCGCAACGACGCCACGATTCCGCCGTACGTCGAACGACGACTGGTCGAAGCGCGTGACGGTGGTGCGCTTGAACACCGGCAAGGCAAAATCACGTCTGCGAACACGACAGACGAGGGGCTGTCCCTCCGCTTTGACGACGGCAAGAGAGCGACGGCCGCACGCGTCGTCCTCGCGACCGGACTCGAACCGGTTCCCGAGCAGGCGTTGGTCGACCACGTCAGCGAATCGCTGTCGCTTGCACGTGGAGCCGAAGGATTCCCCGTTCTCAACGATCGAACCCTTGCGTGGAGACGGACCGACGGCAGCGAGTCCGCGGTGTACGTTTCGGGCGCGCTCGCGGAGCCCAGCGTCGGTCCGTTCGCTCGCAATATCGTCGGTGCCCGCCGGGCCGCAGAACGGATTCTCGACCCACCAGATCAGGCGCAGACAGGCCCGCTCCCGATGAGCTCTCGAGGAGGATCGTGACGTGGCTTCGACCGATCTCACGCTCGCTGTCTCGCTTGGCGCACTCAATCGACTCGCACGGCCCGCCCACGCCCTCGAAGACGCCACTACCTGGAGCAGCTACGTCGGGATCGTCTCCTCGGAGCCGTCGTACATCGAACGACGACGGGTGCGAGAGGCCGGATACTACCAAGAGTTCCTGTCCGGACCACGTTCGATAGCGGAGGCGCTGACGGCGGTCCGAGGACACTTCGAGACGGAACGATACGTATTCGTCGGGACAGACGAGACCGCGAGGGTGGTAGAGACAGTACCCGACTGGACGTTTCAATTAGTGACCGACGCTGCGGGCACTGCGGACTGGGAGATTGAGACTACGTCCTCAACTGGCGGCAACTGGCCGTAGCGAGATGAATGAAGCTGAATATATAAAGCGCTCGCCTGTCGCGGTAAGACAACTCGTTTGTAGGACTGGAAACTCGCTCAGAATATCCACGAGTAGCGACCGGAAATTGACCTCCTCCTCCGCGTAAACGCGGAGGAATCCGACCATCGGATTCGGGTGGTCGTCGCCATTTGGTTCCAACCCGCACTCGGAGGGAACCGGCGACACACCGGGGAAACTCTCGTTTGTCTCCCTCGTAGGGCTGTGGCCCGGCCAATGAGGCCCCGTCGGAATCCGTGTCATTGCCGTGTGGACCAGCGCTAGTTCACCACCCCTTGTGGTTCGGGGACGGCCTCTCACCGATTCCGTAGCATCCGTGACGACTGGAGGCCACAGGCTTCAAACTACCGGAACAAACGAGCCGAGTGTCGCTCGACCTCCGCCTGAAGACGGAGGTATGCACTTGTATCTTTATCAGAGAAACCGCTTGTCGGCCTGTTCTGATCGGATCGTCGATTCCGACGCATCGAGCCAGCCTGTCTCCACCTCGGACGGAATATCGAACTCGGGAACGAACGGTTTGATATCAAGCAATGGTGTCCCGTCGACAACGTCGATACCGCTCACGGTCAGTTCTTGTTCTTTAACGGACTCGATTGCCACAACGGAGAGGCCAATCGGATTCGGACGTTGTGGCGCCCGTGTCGAGAAGACTCCTCGTCGTTCGTCATCGAGAAACGGTTCGACCCGTAGGGGAGCTTCATCGGTAGATACGTGAAAATGGTACAACAGAATACAGTGCGAGAACTCGGCAAGATCCGCTAATCCGTCCGCATACGACGCCTCGATTTCGACAGTTCCTGTGACTGAATCTGCTCCGATCGGTTGAATCGGCATACCTTCTGCTGATTCAAACGGCGTTCGGATCACTCCAATCGATTCGTAGCTGAACGTGTCTTTGGGCATGTTCGTGGCTTCGTCTTCTACCGAAAAATCAGTACCGTGACCGAGACAGATCTGTCCCGTGGCGTAGTGATTGCTCAGTGATTCTCGTGGATGTGGTTGCGCAGCGAATCGGAGTCGTCGAACTCCTCGTTACACTCGGCACACGTGTTGTGGTGAAGCGCGACGTGCTGGGTCACGCCGGCAGCGCTTTGGAACTGTGCGTCGCAGTTGGAGCAGGTGTACGACATTACATTAACAACTGAGGGGGAGATATAGTAAAAGGGTTATTAAAAATTGGGTCAGTACAATTGCTATGGAGTATTAATCTGAACACCCGGCTAACTAACGACCCACCAGCGGATTCGACGGGATACGCCAATGAGAGTCATGGAGCCGTCGAGCTGTGGCGTTCAGCTCGATTCGAAGAACGCTCGCATGTAGTCGTTCGCGTGCTCCGCACGCCGCCGTCGTTCGCTGTGGTCGATCTCTTCGACGCCGACGGGCACCTCGCGGTCGTAGCTTTCGTAGTAGCCGTCGGGTGCGACCCAATCGTTGTAGAAGTCTGGATCGACTTCTCTCACGATCTCGAGTGCCACGCGGGCACCATCGCCAGCGTTGACGATTGCCTGATGGTGGGTGTCGGTGATCCGGCCAGCGGCGTACACGTTCTCGACGTTGGTCTCCCCGCAGTCGTCGGTCGGAACCACCGAAACCGAACCACAACCGGATTCAGGCTCCGTTTCGACGCCCAGCGCCTCGAGATAGTCGCTATCGGACCAGGAAGCCCCGAGGAGCCGCTCGGTAGTGACCGACTCCTGGTCGAGCGTGAGAACGAAGCCGTCCTCGTCCCCTGCTGCGGTTTCGACCGATTCCTCGACCATCGTACAGCCCGCCTCGCGAGCGTGTCTCTTGAGGAGGTCCAACAACGTCCCGGGCTCGATTCCGGCCGGGAAACCGAGGTAGTTCTCGACGAACGCGCACTTCTGGAGTGTCGAACGACCGTTCGAGACGACGACGGTGTCGAGCCCGGCCCGGCTACAGAACACACCGGCCGCACAGCCCGCTGGTCCGCCACCGACAATCGCGACGTCGTACTTCGTGGATGTCTTCTCTGTCATTGGTGAATTGATTACAGGATTGATTGGTTGTTCGAACTGCTGGCAGTCGACAGCCCGCTATCGGCGGCTGCCGGGAGATTCGGAACTGCGTCGAGTAACGCACGTGTTCGTCGATGTTCTGGTGCCGACAATAGCTCGTCTACGGGCCCTCTCTCGACGATCGCACCGTCGTCGAGGACGACGATTCGGTCCGCGAGTTGACCGACGGTCCCGAGGTCGTGAGAGACGACGACGGTACTGGTAGCCCCCTCGCGGCTGGCGTGCAACGCTTCGAGCAGCGACACCACCGCTGCGCGCGTCGGTGCATCCAGCGCCGACACTGGTTCGTCCAACAGCAGTATCTCCGGATCGTCTGCGATTGCGCGTGCCAGTGCCGCGCGCTGGGCCTGCCCACCGGACACCGCGTCGGGCCGCGACGCCGCGACGGACTGGGAGAGGTCGACAAGCGAACACAGCTCGGAGACGCGCTCGTCGATACGGTCGTTCGCCCACCCACATCGTGACAGCGGCTCAGCAATCGACCGTCGGAGCGACCACCGCGGGTTCAGGCTCGACTTCGGCTGCTGGAAGACGACACCGACCCGACCCAGCGTCTCGACGTCTCGGGAGGACACTGTCCCGACCGACCGGCCGTCGATTCGCACATCACCGCTCGTCGGTTCGGTCAGGCCAGCGATACACTCGACGACAGTCGATTTCCCGGAGCCACTGGAGCCGACAACGCCCAGTGTTTCACCTTTCCGAACGTCGATTGAGACGTCGTCGAGGGCGGTCAGATACGACCTATCCTTCAGCAGTCGATCCACGATCGCATCGTCGACCGGATAGCGCTTCGTGAGTCCACACACCGAGACAATCGTCTCGTCGGTCGTCGGTCGTGGGCCCGGCGACGCGCCACAGCCGTCCACCGACACTGGCTGCCGGTCCGGGAGCGTGAGCCTTCTCGCTGCACTGACGAGCGATTCGGTGGCGGTGTGGTCGGGCTTCGAAAGTAGCTCCTCTACCGGTCCGCTGTCGACGGTTCGTCCGTCTGCGAGAACGCTGATGTTGTCGCAATGTTCACTTGCAAGCCCGAGGTCGTGCGTGACCAACAACACCCCGAGGTCACGCGTCTCAGAGAGATTTTCGAGCAGCGCAAGTACGCGTGCCTGTGTTGTCGCGTCGAGACCACTCGCCGGTTCATCGGCGACGAGGATATCTGGTTCACCGGCCAGCGCCGTCGCGAGAAACGCACGCTGACATTGCCCGCCACTCAACTCCGACGGGTACGCATCCAGACACGCCTCCGGGTCGTCGATACCGACTTCTTCCAGAAGCGCAATCGCCCGATCACGGTGTCGTGGAAAACTGCGCCGCCGAAAGCGGCGAGAGACGGACTCGAGCAAGGAGCCACCGGTGACTGGGGTACCGCCCGCACGGATTGCTTCTACCAACTGCTCACCGACGGTGTATATAGGATCAAACGCCGTCGTTGGGTCCTGGAACGCGAATCCGACGCGAGAACCGCGGATGGCCCGCCACTCCTCGGTGGAGGCCGTGGTGAGGTCTCGGTCGTCCAGTAGTATCGAGCCAGACTGGATGGTCGCGGGTTCGTGGATGCCGGCGACGGCACGGGAGAGCGTTGACTTTCCAGCCCCGCTCTCGCCGACGAGCGCGACGAGGTCCCCACGTTCGACCGTGAGGTTCGCATCATCGACAGCGGTTTGCTGGCGGCTTCCACTACTGTACGTGATTGTCAGATTGGTGATGTCGAGTCGTGCCATCGTATCAACGTCCCCTTTTTGTTCTTCCGTCTGGGTCGAGGGCGTCGCGGAGCCCATCGCCCAGAAGCGTGAATCCTAGTACTGTTAGCACAATTGCAATTCCAGGAACGTTCACGAGCCACCACGCAGTCTGCAGGTAGTGGCGGCCGGAGGCGATCATGGTCCCCCATTCGGGTGTCGGCGGCTGTGCGCCGAGCCCGAGGAAAGATAGCCCCGCCGTCGCGAGGACGACCGTTCCCACGTCCAGGGCCGCGAGGACGATTGTCGGGCCGAGCACGTTCGGAAGGACGTGCTCAAGGACGACGCGGTGGCGGGGCGTTCCGGACAGACGAGCGGCCGTAACATAGTCACGCTCGCGAACGGACAGTACCTCCGACCGGACGACCCGTGCGTAGGTCCCCCAGCCGACGACCGCCAGTGCGAGCAACACGTTCGTGAGACTGGGGCCAGCGATACCGGCGATGACCAGTGCTAGGACGATGCCGGGAAACGCGAACAGGAGGTCGACGATCCGCATCATGAGTTCGTCGATCCACCCCCCGCTATAACCGGCCACGAGCCCGATACCGACGCCGAGAAGAAACCTGACGGCTGTGACTGTGATAGCGATACCCAGCGAGAACCGCGCTCCGTGGACGACTCGGGCGAACACGTCCCGACCGAGTCGATCGGTTCCGAACGGGTGCGCTGGCGAGGGGGGTTGCAGTCGACTCGTGAGGTCCTGTGCCAGTGGGTCAATCGCGAGCAGTTCCGGACCCAGCAGTGCGACGGCGGTAAGCGTCGTGACGATCAGCGCGCCAGCAGCCGTCTGTGGCTGCCGAAGCGCCCGTCGTAAGCGGCGTGTACGTGAGCGAGGGGACGTCTCGTCACCCCCGCCTGTGGAGAAACTCACGCTGGGTCACCCCCCACGTCGATTCGTGGGTCAATCAGCCCATATGCGAGGTCAGTCACGGTGTTGACCGACACGAACAGGACTCCGGCGAGCAGCGTCACGCCCTGGACGACGGGGTAGTTCCGGTCGAAGATCGCATCCACCAGTAAGGTGCCGAGTCCGGGTCGTTGGAAGACTACTTCGACGACGACGGCGCCGTTGAGGACAAATCCCAACTGGAGGCCGACCACGGTGAGTAATGGTAACAGCGCGTTTCGAAGCGCGTGCTTGCCGACGACGAGCCATTCGCGAAGACCGCGAGTCCGCGCGGCAGTAACGAATTCCGCGCCGAGCGTGTCCTGAAGCGTCGCACGGAGCAACCGAGTCTGGACAGCTGCGAGTCCAGTCCCGAGGGTAATCGAGGGGAGGACGAGATGGGCGAGTGTCCCGCTGCCGTAGACGGGCGTCAGCCCGAGCTTCAAAGAGAATGCAAATATCAGGAGGTAGCCGAGCCAGAAGTTCGGCATCGCGACGCCGAGAAGTGCGATGGTCTGGCTCAGATGGTCGGCGAGTCCCTGTGGGCGGCGGGCACTGAGGATACCCGTCGGGAGAGATACGGCGAGCGACACCGCGAGCCCCCCAGCAGCTAGTTTGACTGTTACCGGGAGTCGATCCAGGAGCAGTTCGCTCACCGACCGCTCGTGGTAGTACGACTGGCCCAAATCCCCCTTCAGGAGGTCACCGAACCAGTGGAGATACTGCCAGTGTATCGGCTCGTCCAAGCCGTGCTTCGAACGGAACGTTTCGATTTGTTCGGTCGTCGGCGCTTGTCCAAGCTGTTTTTGCAGTACTAGCTCTGCCGGATCCCCTGGCGCGATGCCGATGAGGCTGTACGTGACAGCGCTGACCAGCACTAGGGTGACCGCCGTCAGCGTCAACCGGCGGAAGAGATACTGCCAGTGCATCCCCTACTCGTTTGCGAACTCCGTCCACCGAGTCATGTGGGGGACGGCGTGCATCTGTGGGCCGGTCGTGTTCGCACGCTGGCCGAAGACATACTCCTTATAGTATATTGGGACGAGTACGCCCTGTTCCATGACGCGCTGCTGTACCTCGCGGTAAGCCTCGTGTTTCGTTTCCTCGTCCAGTGCCCGGTCACCCGTTTCGATGAGGTCGTCCACATCCGGCCCAAGGTTGTACAGTCCAGTCCCCTCCGACTCGTGGAGTGCAGCGTTATCGCCGCCTTCGGAGTGGAATTGCAGTCGAACGAGGTAGTCCGCGGCCCCGTTGATCGATCCCAGTTCGATCAGGGTGAGGTTCGAGTCGGCTTTCTGCTCTGTCGTGTAGAACGAGCCGCGACCGAACTGGCGGACCGTACTCGAGACGCCGATCTCGGCGAAACGCTCCTGCACCCGTGTCGCGATGAGTTGCATATGCGGTGTGTCGCTACTCACGTGCAGCGCCACGTCTTCACCGTCGTATGCCGATTGCTCAACCAGTTCACGAGCACGCTCTAAGTTCGGTCCGTACGCAGGGAGATCGTCGTGTGCCGACCACGGAATCATCGGCGGGTACGGACCTTTCGCCGGTGCACCGATTCCACTCAGTATGGACTCGATGATGGCCTGCTGGTCGACGGCGTAGTTGAGCGCTCTACGGAGGTCAGCGTCGTCAGTCGGCGAGTTGTAAAGGTTGACCATCGCAGATCCGGCACGTGGCTCACGCTTCGTGCGGACCTGGATATCCTCGTTCGCAGAGAGTAGTTCGTAGTCCTGCCGAGGGATCTCGAACGACGCATCGATGTCGCCGGATTGGAGGCTTGTCGATCGCGTCGTCGGATCGGAGATCCCCTCGAAAGTGAGCTCTTCCAGTTGCGGTTCGTCACCCCAGTAGTCCCTGAAGCGAACAGTCTCTAGTGGGCTGTCTGCGTCAACCGCTTCGGCCTCGAACGGTCCAGTGCCGATAGGGCGCTCGTAACTACTTGGATGTTGGATACCGAACAGCGGATGGCCCAGTGTCCCGGCGAGCGCCCCGAACCGTGCGACGGTCTCGATCTGGAGCGTTCGGTCATCCAGTGCGGTAAAACTCTCATCGGTTACCTTCGCCCACCCGAGCGGCCGGTCCGCGAGCAGCGCCGACAGCGATTGAGCGACGGCGTCCGCAGTGAGGTCCTCCCCGTTGTGGAACGTCACGTCATCACGAAGTCTGAACTCCCATGTCGTGTCATCGACCGTCTCCCACTCCGTTGCGAGCCACGGCTCTATCTCCGAGAAGTTGTGTGATGAGGCCGTCAATGTCTCGTGCATCGGTGAATAATACGGCGCCGCACCACCGTACATCGACCAGTCTCCACTGGTAAGGGATTGGCTCAACGCGACCGTCTTCGAGCCGCCGCCGGTTTCAGCGCCGATTGACTGGCAACCGGCGGTCATCGCTACGGCACCACCTGCGACGCCACCGAGTAACTGGCGTCGTGAAAGCGTCTGTTGCATCGTAATTATCAATCCTAGCTCGAATAGTAATAAGAGTTGTTAATAATGCTCACAGAGTTAATACACTCGCATAGTCTGATCGAGAGTGGCCTCGACCAATGATTCGACTGTTCGTTGTACAGACAACGCAGTAGGAAAAGAAATCGAGGAGAGGATATAGGCAAACGGAGTCAGGTCCTGGGTGGTCGTGCACGGGCGAGGACGTGTCCGTCATGACAGCGGCAGTTACACCGGAAGAAGTCTGCAGCGTAGCCTTTTTCGCGGAACGATCGAGCCACTGCTAGAGCCGATGCGTCACTCTCAACCTCGACATTGACAATCGATTGGTGACCACGGTCGAGGGTCGCCATCGCTTCGGCGGTGTCAAGCCGTTCGGGCTGGAGCGACTCCAACAGTATCGCCTCAGTCGTCCACTCTTCTAACTTTGGAACCGTTTCATCAGATATCGCCGCTGCGAGGGTGTCGTCTTCGTAGAAGTATTCCGCGAGTTCGGGTCCGTCGAGAGCTCTGAGTCTGTCACGGTAGCGCTCCTCGAAGCGATTGACGACGAGAAACACGTCGGAGTCGAGCTGGTCTATCACGCGCTCGTAGGCAGCCACACGGTCCAGCATCGCGGGCGTCACGACGACGAAGACAGTATCGAGTGCGTCACCGGCAGTTTCGAGGGACTCCGTTCCCGGGGAGTGATCGATGACTGTCCAGTGGACGCCTAGCGGGCCGACGTTCGCAGGTGAGGCTGATGGCTGTTCGAAAAACGATGCGGCTTCCCCGACGATTGCGACGTCGGTTCGTTCCGAGAGTCGATTCGCGACCATCGTGGCGACGGTCGTTTTACCAGCCTCTTTGGGTCCAACGAACCCGATTCGCTGACGATCCACGTGGCGAGTTTGATCCTTGAGTGGGGTCTCTGTCGGCGCGGTTTTCGATCCGGAACTCATGGTTGTGCTTGTTCTCTGATGGCGGGGTCGACCGCCCGGCTCTCGGAAATCGTTTTGAGCGCCTCCGTCGCGCCGAGTTGTTTGAGTTCCCCAACAGCGACTCGCCGGAGCGAGCCAGCGATACCGTTGGCCTGCGCGAGTGTACTAAGTTGGTCGACGGCTCCTATCTGTCCCAGGTCACGGACCGCCTCTCGACGCGTCTTATCAGAGGCAGACTTTGCGACGGACTGCTGGAACAGGGTTCGTTTGCCCCGCATGGTTAATCTGCCAACCCCACTTCTTCCGCGTCGTCAGCATCTGTCGCTTCCGTCTGTTCGTCCGCTGCTTCGAGGTCGAACGTCGGGAAACGGTCCTCGAAGGCGCCCCAGTCGGCGGCCATCTCCTCGTCGGTCAGTGTAGCTGCATCGAGATCCGTTCGGAGCGCGCCGTGGTCCATGTCGGTACCGATAAGAACGATTCGGGTTCCTCTGTCACCCCACTCCTCGTCCCACACCTCCTCTAGCTGGGGATTGGCCTCAAGGTAGGCCTCGCGCTCTTCAGTCGGAAGGGCTGCAATCCATCCGCCGGCGGGTGCAATTCGGATAGATTGGCCAGCAGCATCTATCCCGAGTGCCATATCCTCACGCCCCGCGAGCCAGAAGTGGCCCTTCGACCGGACCACATTTGTCGGAAACTCGTCCAGCAACTCGGCGAATCGTTCGGGCTGGAACGGCCGGCGGGATTCGAAAACGAACGAGGTGACGCCGTGTTCCTCCTCGGCAGACTCGTGTGGTTCCTGCAGTTCCTGCATCCAGCCAGCGGACTGACTCGCTGCTTCAAAATCAAACCGACCAGTATCGACGATTGCCTCTGGATCGACGGCGCCGTGTTCGGTTCGGATGATCTCCGCGCGCGGTTGTAGCACCTCGATCATCTCTTCGATCTCGCCGAGCGTCTCCTCGTCGACGAGGTCGCACTTGTTCAACAGCAGGACGTCACAGAACTCGATCTGTTCGACCAAGAGGCTTCCAAGGTCTTTTTCGGTGTCGCCGTCCATCAGCGATTCCTTCGAATCGAACGTCGTCCAGAACTGGTGGGCATCGACCACAGTGACGGTCGTGTCGAGTTCGTAGTAGTCCATCACCTCGATGCCGGTCTCCTCGTAGAACTCCGTGGGGTCGAGGTCTCCCTGGTCGAATCCCATGGTGAGCGTCTGGGCGACGGGCAACGGTTCGGCGACGCCCGTCGATTCGATTACCAGGTAATCGAACTCGCGGGCCTGTGCGAGCTTCGCGAGCGCGTCCAGTAGGTCGCCGCGTAGCTCACAGCAGATACAGCCGTTCGACAGTTCGATCAGGTCCTCGTCGTCCTCCGAGATGTCCGAGTGTTCGGCGACGCGCTCGGCGTCGACGTTCACTTCGCCCATGTCGTTGACGAGGACCGCGACATCCAGGTCCGTTCGCGTGTTCAGGAGGTTGTTCAGCACGGTCGTCTTGCCCGCGCCGAGGTTGCCGCTCAGCACGGTGACGGGAATCGTCTCTCGACTCATCTGTTATTAAGACTATAGCGCATATTATTTATAATTGGCTATCTACTATCCTATGTTGTTAACAGTGACATCCGAAGAAGCCCGTAAACACGAGTCGCTCGACGTAGCGATTGTCGGGGCAGGTGCCGCAGGCGTCGGTGTTGGGGCCGTCCTCGCGGATCTGGGTCTCGACTCCTACGCCATCCTCGACCGAGGCGAAGTCGGGGCGTCGTTCCAACAGTGGCCAGAAGAGATGCGCCTCATTACGCCATCGTTTCCCAGCAACAGCTTCGGCTGCCGCGACCTCAACGCCGTCACCACTGACACCTCACCCGCATTTGCGCTCGACCGTGAACACCCGACCGGCGGAGAGTACGCCGAATATCTCCAAGGAGTCGTCGATTTTTACGACTTACCCGCCCGAACCGGTGTAGACGTGGAGTCGGTACAACGACACGACGACGGATTCATACTCCACACGTCCACTGGCGTCATCCAGAGTCGATTCGTCATCTGGGCGGCCGGGCAGTTCGGGCAACCGAACGACGATCCGTTCCCCGGCGCGAATCACTGCGTCCACAACTCCCGAGTCGAGTCCTGGAGTACGTTCGCCGACGAGTGTGTCGAGGACCCCATCGTCGTCGTCGGCGGGTACGAGAGTGGTATCGACGCGGCACTCGCACTCGCTGACTTGGGTCACGAAGTGCTCGTCGTCGACGAGGAAGGGCCGTGGCAGTTCCGAGGACCGGACCCGAGCGAAGTCCTCTCCCCATACACGAGCCAGCGACTGCGGGAGGCACTCGAACACGACGCACCGATCGCCCTCGAAGACGGAATTCGAGTCGAGCGCGTCGACGTCGAGGAGGGGACGTTCGACGTAATCGGGACCGACGGCGCGTCGTTAACGACACGGAATCAGCCAGTGCTCGCGACTGGATTCGAGAGTGGACTCGGCATCGTCGACGAGCACTTCGAGTTCGAAAGTGGCCAGCCCCGACTGACCGACCAAGACGAGTCGACCATCAGTCCCGGCCTGTTTCTCGCCGGTCCACAGGTCGCGCACAACGGCCAGCAGTTCTGCTTCATCTACAAGTTCAGACAGCGCTTCGCTGTCGTGGCCGACGAAATCGCTACCAGACTCGACGTCGACCGAACTGTCCTCGACGAGTACCGTGAGAAGAACATGTTCCTCGAGGACTTGTCCTGCTGCGAACCCGACATGTGCGACTGCTAATCATGACACGAGATACTCCGCAGAAAGACAGTGGAACTGAGCAGTCGAACGATTCGAGAGACGACGACCGACACGTCTGCCGGGTGACGGGGCGCGAAGAGGGCCTCGTCGGGAAGTACGATATCTGGCTCTGCCGGCAGTCGTTCCGCGAACTGGCTCCGAAGATGGGGTTCAAAAAATATGACTGACGCACGGAGCGTCACTGACAACATCCCATCGACCGAGAACATCGGGAAGGAAACAGTCGTGGTCGTCGGTAAGGAGAGCGTCGGGAAATCGGAACTCGTCGCTGGCCTCTCCGGGACGACGCCGACGACTGGGAACTTCCGAGGAACGACCGTCGACATCGAGCGATACGAGTCCGAAGAGTACGTCTTCGTCGACACACCCGGCATCCTGCTCGGGACGGACACCGAGACCACTCGGACGGCGATCAGCGCCGTCGAAGAGACCGAGACCGTATTACTCGTCGTTCGCGCGACGAACATCGACGACGATCTCGAAGACCTGCTGCCGCTGGTGCAGGGAAAGGTCGGCGCCATCGCGGTCACGTTCTGGGACAAAGTGGAGAACCCGACCGAAGCACACGCTGAACTGAACGCGCTCGCCGACGATCTCGGCGTTCCGCTCGCTCCAGTGGACGCACGAAACGTCTCCCGCGTCGCAACCGACGGCGGCGGCGGCACTGCAATCGACGGAACCGACCACAAGCAGTTCATCAACGCGCTCCGCGACGCCGATGAGTTCCCGGGACGGGTTCACCGACAGACAGGGATTCATCTCGACCCGCCGGAGACGATTATCGAACATCCGCTTCTCGGCCCGTTCGTCAGTATCGTCTTGCTCCTGTTGCCAGCCGCGGTCGCAGTCCACTTCGCAAACGCTGTGGCTGCCGAACTCTCTCCCCGAGTGAGTTCCCTCTTGGAACCCGCAGTCCAGTGGGCCAACGATCTTCCAGGGCCGCTCGCTACAGTTTTGGGTGGGGACTACGGCCTGCTCTCGATGGGGCCGTTCCTGTTCGTCTGGGCTGGCCCGACAATTCTCATCTTTGCGGTCTTCATGGCCGTCTACAAGAAGAGTGGGCTCGTTACGCGAATCACGGCGTCACTCCATCCACACCTTCGGCGCGTGGGTCTCACCGGCCGAGATCTCGTTCGAGTGGTCATGGGATTCGGTTGTAACGTCCCGGCGGTCACCAGCACTCGAGGCTGCTCGGACTGTACGCGTCGGGCGACAGTCTCGGCGATTGGGTTTGGCTCGGCCTGCTCGTACCAGTTCCCAGCGACGCTCGCTGTGTTCGCAGCCGTCGAGATGCCATGGCTCGTTCTCCCGTACGTCGGGATTCTCACAGTCACGACACTCGTCTATGCACGCCTGATCGCACCCGAGCGTGCGCGAACAGCGTCACTCGCCACCGAAAACCGTGCGTTCCTCCAGTGGCCGACCTGGCAGTCCGTGTGGCGAGAGACCAGAACCGTAATTCGGAGTTTCTTCCTGAAGGCGCTCCCGGTCTTCGCCGGGATCGTCCTCGTCGCATCACTGTTAGACTACTTTGGAGTCCTGGATGTGATGGGCGAGGCTCTCGTACCAGTGATGGGACTGTTTAACCTTCCCGGAGAGACCGCACTCGTCGTCGTGATGGGGTCGATCCGCAAGGACGGGCTGCTCCTGTTACAGTCGGATGGCCTCAGCGCGACACTCTCCGCGATGACTCCCGTGCAGGTACTGACCGCCGTCTACTTGGCCGGCGTACTACTTCCGTGTATGGTAACGGCGATTACGGTCGCAAAGGAGCTCTCCCCGAGGTACGCCGGGCGGATGCTGCTCCGGCAGGCAGCAGCTGCCATCGGTTTTTCGCTACTCATCGGATGGGGTGGTGCCGTTCTCTTCTAATCGATGACCACCGACACCATGACGCTCGCGTTCGAGCTTGCGGCGCTTCGGCAGGTTCGTGAGCCACAGGCGGTTGTCGTCGATGCACGCCGATGGGCACAGAATGTCGGTCTCGTCTCGACCGATTCCTGCGCCGCTCACGCCTTTAGTGCCAAGCATCTCATTCGTCGAGACTTTCAGGTGGCGCCGACCACCTCGAACTTCCAGCACCTCTCGAGCCGGGTCGCGACCGAGAGACATGTTCTGGTCGGAGAGGCTCCTGACCGTCCAGATGACCTTCCTCAACACCATTGGGAGTATCTCGCTCTGGCGGACGCTGCGAGTGCTGCCAGCTGGGAACTCGACAACAATGAGACTGCGTCACGGAAGCAGGTGACCTCTTGGTTGGCTCGTGTATTCAGGAGTAACGGGTGAGAGATACCGTTAGGAGAGGGCCTCAAGCGTAGAGATAGCCGAGTATCAAATATTTATCATTCGGATCTATCGCAGAATCACAACCTCGGAGGATTGATAATCGATTGGTGACATACGACACGAATTAATACTAATTTGACCTGGAACTGGCTTATCCTCCGAAACTGTGGGGAGAAAGAGGCCCAACAGAAGTTGAGACTGGGACTCTCAATACATATGTGTTTAGCCCACACCATCTCGAACGTTGTTTTCACCTTCGGGAACTTCACCGACGTATCGACTTTCTACCGCACCGATTCTGATTCAGATCGGTGATGGTACTGCTGTACCCAAGGTTCAACTTGATTCCAGAGTTTCGAGGGAGTTGCCGAGAGAAACATATTAGTGCTCTCTTGTATAAGCCACTGCTAATATGGTGGGAGATGCGATCACTGACGGAACCACGGAAGAAACGGAGACCTGCTGTACACCGCTCGAAGATGTCGACTCGGATGCGATGGCGACAGACCTCCAAGTACTGACCGCGATGGGGAATGACACACGATACGAACTGCTTCGCCGAATTTCGAACGCCGATGACGGTGTCTGCGTCTGCGACCTCGAAGCCGCGGTCGGTGTTAGTCAGAGCGCCGTCAGCCAAGCGCTCTCGCGATTGTACACCGCAGGACTTGTCACGCGCCGCAAAGAGGGATCCTGGCGCTACTACGAACCGACTGAAACGACCGCGGCCCTTCTCGAAACCCTCGACGATCTGCGGGGTTCCCATGAGTAACGATACTAATACGGTGGCCGGTGACCGCGACCCCGAAGAGACCCGCAAGATGGTGCGCGAACGCTACGAAACTATCGCTTCGGACAGTCAAAACTGCTGTGGCGACGCCGGCATCGATACCACCGGCGACGGTGGATGCTGTGACAGCACCGAAGGAGCGTCCGGGAGCGAACGCCTTGGCTATGACGCCGACGATGTCGCGTCTGTCGCCGAGGGCGCAGACCTTGGCCTTGGGTGTGGAAATCCGAAGGCGTTCGCCGAGATGATGCCCGGCGAGACAGTGCTCGACCTCGGCTCCGGTGCGGGCTTCGACTGCTTCCTCGCCGCACGGGAGGTCGGTTCGGACGGAACCGTCATCGGTGTGGACATGACACCGGATATGGTCTCGAAAGCGAGGGAGAACGTCGTGAAAAACGACGCCGACAACGTCGAGTTTCGCCTCGGCGAGATCAGCCACCTCCCCGTCGCCGACGCGACCGTCAACGTCGTTATCTCGAACTGCGTCGTCAACCTCGCTCCCGAAAAACAGCTTGTGTTCGACGACGCCTTCCGCGTCCTCAAGGCCGGCGGGCGCGTCGCCATCTCGGACGTCGTCCAAACCGCGCCGTTCCCCGACGACGTCAAGATGGATCCGGACTCGCTAACCGGCTGCGTCGCCGGTGCGTCGACCATCGAGAATCTCGAAACGATGCTCGATAGCGCCGGCTTCGAAGCGATCGAGATCGCGCCGAAGGCCGAGAGCACCGAGTTCATCAGCGATTGGGACGCCGATCGCGATCTCGGTGAATATCTCGTCTCGGCCACTATCGAGGCTCGGAAGCCGCTACAGAACCCCTAAATCACCGACAGGCTTGTCCAGAGGAGAATTTTGCGATTGGAGGGACGAACGAATCCACTGATTACGTCTATGCTACGGTTCGTCCGGATAGAACTCGTCGAACAGCGCCTTGACGCGTTGCTCTATGTCGTCACGAATCTCGCGGACAGTGCCAAGGTCTTGCCCGTGCGGATCGTCTAACGCCCAGTCTCGAACGTCGACGTTCTCGGCGTCCAGTTCTAGCGTCGAACAGCCCATAGTGGCGACGACATCACATGATTCGAGCTCAGTCGTTGAGACTTCTCGGGGGACTCGATCCGAGAGATCGATCTCGTGATCTTGCATGACCGCCACGACCTCGTCGTGGACGCTATCGGCGGGGTGAGTGCCACCGGTAATGATCTCAACACTGTCTTCGAGTCCACGACGGTCACGCTCGCGTTCGGCGAACGCTGTTGCCATCTGACTGCGACCAGCATTTTGTACACAAACGAATCCTAGAGTAACCGGCAAATCATCACTCATAAACAACAGAATCGATGCGGTCGACTTGAGCACTTATATGTGATGTATATACGTCTCAATAGCTCAAAACGGGTCTGAGAGTACTTCTCAGATAGCCTATCAAGAGCCGCTGTGCCTGAAGTAACAGCTATACCGATCCCACTCGCTTGTGGAGGTGTGACTGAATCCGATGAGCGGACGGGCCACCAGATCGCGTTCGTGTGCGTCCAAAACGCAGGACGGAGCCAAATGGCGGCGGCGTTCGCTGAGCGCGAGCGCGACCGTCGCGGTGTGGGCAATCAGCTTACGATCGTTACCGGTGGCACACAGCCCGCGGACCACGTCCACGAGATTGTCGTCGAAGCAATGGGAGAGCGAGACATCGATCTCAGCGACCGAATGCCGCGAGAGGTGACGCCAGACGAGCTACAGGCGGTCGATCTCGTCGTCACGATGGGGTGTTCGGCATCGGACGTGTGCCCGGCAACGTGGAACGGTGAGAATCGCGATTGGGGGCTCGACGATCCCCACGAGCGCCCGATCGAGCAGGTTCGTGAGATTCGTGACGAGATCGAAGAACGTGTCGTCTCGCTGTTCGACGAACTCCTGTCGCAAACTCCGTCCGCGGAGTGACAATTGGCAGGGTCGTCAGCCGGAATGACCCCTGTCGACCTCCGCTAACAGCAGCCGTCGTCGTCGGCGCCGCAGACGCTCCCGTAGTCGACACCGGTCTCGTCGCCGATCGCCTCGTTACACTGCATCACCATCGTGGTGAACGCGAACTCCGAGGAAGACTCTTTCGCCGTCGCGAGCTCTTCGCCGAGCGCCTCGGCGGCCGCAACGACCGCTTCGTCAGTCACTTCGGACTCGCTGGCGTCCTGACCGGAAGCGCTCAACAGCACCCACCTCCGGTGGATCGCGCGAACTCCTCGCCGATCTCGTCGCTGATGGTGTCGTTCGTCCGCTGAAGCAGTTCTATCAGATCGGCCTGTGCGGCCTGCTGACGCTGGATCGTCTCGTTGTTCGACATCTCGGTCTGGAGCTGCTTCAGCTCGGCCATCACCGATTCGTCGAAGCCGCCGCGTTGCATCTGCTGTTGCTTCTGCTGGTACTCGCGGAGCAGCGCCATCGCGTCGTCATCATCCTGTAACGCCTCGTCGGCCGCGACGAACTGCTGATACGTCTCAGACTCGCCGAGCGTGTCGAGGAACTCGTGGAGGGCCGCCTCGACGTTGGCTTCTACGTCTTCCTCATCGGGTACGCCCACGCTGTCCTCGGCCGCACCTTCCACGTCCTGTGCGTCGCTCACGAGGGCGTCACCTCCGGTGCGTCCGCTCCGACAACGTCTGCGAGTCCGGTAATCTCCTCACCGAAGGCGCTGAGTTCGTCGAGCCCGATCGGTTCGTCCTGCCGGAGCGGCGCCAACATCAACGGCGCGTCGAACCGGTCACGGATCTCGTCGAGATACTGCGCCTGCTGAGCGCGCCGATTCGCGAAGAAGGCGTTGTCGCCGTACTCCTCAGGCAGGAGGTAGTTGGCGACGACTAGCGAGGTCTCGATGCCGACCTGATCTTTGAGGTCCGCGGCGGCCCGGTAGGCTTCCATCATAGGTGTGTACTCGGGGTACATCACGAACGCGAACGTGCTCCGTTCGGGGTCTTTCATCGTCTCGATGACCTCGTCGTACTGGTCGCCTTTGGCGGGGGCAGCCCCCTTCGTCAGCGAGCCGAGGTCCATGAACCCCTTCCAGTCGGAGGGAAGTTCGAGCAAGCGAAGGGTGTGGCCTGTCGGCGCCGTGTCGAAGACGACCACGTCGTAGCCGTCCTCGTCAAAGTAGCTCACGAACTTTTCGAGCGCGGCCATCTCCTCGGCACAGGGCGATTCCAGTTCCTCTTCGACGTTCGCGATCGCGGCGTCGACGTCGATCTGCGTGTCCTCTTTGTCCTCGTACATCTCGGTGACGTGGTCGAGGACTTGCTCGCGGTACTCCGCAAGCGCTTTTTCTTGGTCGATTCGCGCCGCGTCGAGGTTCTCCTGGCCGACCGAGGTGGGTTCGTGGCCCACGGGCTCACCGAAGATGTCCTCTAGGTGCGCGGCCGGATCGGTCGTGACGACAAGCGTCTCGTGGCCCGCCTCAGCGAGTTTCGTCGCTGCCGTCGAGGCGACCGTGCTCTTGCCGACGCCGCCCTTCCCGGTGAAAAAGAGGTACTGCGTCTCCTCGCCCGGTGTGAGCTGGTCGACAACCGCGTCAGCGTCCGCCATCGATTCGAAGTCGACCGCGCCGTCAGCGTCCACGTCGGTCGCGGTCCCGACGTCGACGGTCGCCTCCGTGCCGTCGTAGAGGACACCGCCCACGTCAGCGAGCAGGTCGAGGCCGGCTATCTCGCCGGGCTGGAGCGGGTACGTCGCCGTCGCGTCCGCGTCGAACTCCTCTCGGGCGCGCTCGATGACGGCCTGCTCGTCCGCGCGTTTCCCCTCGAAGAAGGGGTCCTCGCACACCGACTCCGGGAGATAGCCGTTGAGGATCAACAGCGGCGACTCGATCCCGAGGTCGCCGAGGTCGCTCGCGCTGCGTTCGATCTCGTCGATCGAGGAGTCCTCCGGCTTGCCGACGAAGGCAAAGGAAGTGCGCTCGTCGTCCTGGAGCGTGTCGATCGCGCGCTCGTAATCCTGTTTTTTGTCCTCCATCGAGGCCGCCGGCCCGATACAGGTCGAGCCGCCCTTCTCGAGTTCGGCGTTCCAGTCGGAGGGGAGTTCCATCAGCCGGATGGTGTGACCCGTCGGCGCCGTGTCGAAGACGACGACGTCGTACTCAGGGCTGTCCATGAAGTCGACGAAGTTGTCGAAGGCGGCGATCTCCTCGACGCAGGGACTGTTGAGCTGCTCTTCGACCGTCTGGATCTCCTCTTCACCGAGCAGTTCGCGCATCGGCTCGATCGTCTCTTGGCGGTACTCCTCGGCGGCAGTGTCCGGGTCGATCTCGATTGCCGAGAGGTTCTCGATCCCGTCGATTGCGGTGACCTCGTGGCCGATCGACTGCCCGAAGATGTCCGAGAGGTTCGGGGCAGGGTCGGTGGTCACCAAGAGCGTCTCGTAGTCGTTGTCGGCGAGCCACGTCGCGGTCGCACAGCTCACCGTGCTCTTGCCGACGCCGCCCTTCCCGCTGAAGAAAACGAACTCGGTTTCGTCGCTACTCGGTTCGACGACCTCACGCGCGCTCGTCGATGTCGACTGTGATTGTGCCATTTATTAGGCCTCCTGTGGCGCGGCGTTGCCGTCGATGGCCGCAGTCAGTTCGTCGTACGAGAGGTACTCGCCCTCGGCGACGATCTCGTCGTCGACGACCGTGATCGGGAGGATCGACGGACCGTCCTCCTGAACGCGGTCGTAGATCCGCTGCGTTTCGAGGAACTGGTCGATGTTGTGCTGCATATTCGCCCGGTTGACTTCGAGCTCATCGAACGCGTCTTCGAGCTGGTCAAGCGCCGCGCTGACCTCGACGAGTTCGTCGTCGGGGTCGGGACCGCAGACGCCGGTGGAGCAACACATCGCTTCTTCGTACAGGGTGAGTTCGGTCATGATTGAGTCGGACCGCGGTCGTACGTCTGATGTATCGTTCACAGCAGGACACGTTTGTTTGTCCTCTCTGTGGCCGATTCATTTGAACAAACTCTCATACAATTATAAGCTCTTCGGTCGGATCTCTCCACATCGGTCGCATAGTTATTTCATCTTGAACGGCCGAGACCCCCCGATCACCCGATAAATCCGTTGGTGGCCCACGATCCTGGGTCGTCGACACACGTCGTGGTTCGACACTTCGACGCCGGGGCACTCACGAGGACGAGCGCACTTTCGACATCACCGTTCTGGATCTGCCGCGTCGCAGTCGGCGGAATCCAAACCGCGTCGCCGGCTTCGAGTTCGACGGATTTATCGTCGATAACGACGGTAGCTTCACCCTCTAAGAGGACGTATATCTCCTCGTGATCCTCCGCGGCGTGGTCGTGCGACTTATTCCGCCATCCGGGTTCACAGCGCGCGATTGACACGCCGACCTGCTCGCTATCGAGCGAGTCAGTAAGCGGCCGCATCGCGCCCGAGGTGGTCTCGATGTCGGTGTAATTGACCCGTTTGTAGGAACCGGTCACGGCGAACACCCTGTAGCGGCGCATTCGGCCGTATCGTTGCTCAAGCCTGCCGAGATGGTCGTTGTCGACCACCAGACACCCACCACAAGTCTCGTCTCTTTCACACGAGACAATATTTGAGAGATTACTATATTGTTTTCGCTGTCCAGCTATCATTTGAGACGGCGCTCCGCAACGTTTAATCCCGGCTTGGTTCAATTGTTTGTATGTCATCTACCGAGCGTTTACAGCGGTACGTCGCCGACGAGTGTGGCTCCTGTACGGATGAAGACCTCGCCGACCGGTTAGCGGAGCTAGAAGAACTGAACGAGAGCGTCGGCGGGTCGGATCTGGAGACCGATATTGAGCTACTGTCGGCGCTCGGCAACGAGACCCGATACAAGATCGTTCGGATGCTCCACGCTGCTGACGATGAGGAGCTGTGCGTCTGCGAACTCTCGCCGCTCTTGGACGTGAGCGACAGCGCGATCAGCCACGCCCTCTCGCAGCTCACCGACGCTGGCCTCGTCACGCGCCGAAAGGAAGGCAAGTGGCGGATGTATCGCGCCACGCCGCGCGCAAACGCGGTCCTCGTTGCGCTCGACGGGTCGCGGTTGTTGTAAGAAAGATCCCGGCTCAGAGGAGGCCGGCGAAGACGGTGTTGAACAGCACACCGACGGTGATCCCGATCGTCACGACCGTCGTCGCGTAGATCGCGAGCAGCCGGCGTTCGAACAGCTTGTTCAGGAGGATCAGGTTCGGGATGCTGATCCCCGCCCCGCCGATGACGAACGCGATCACCGTTCCGATCGGGATCCCCGCCTCAGTGAGCGAGTGTGCGATCGGCAGCATTCCGCTGATGCTCACGTAGATCGGCGCGCCGGCGAGCGCGGCGATCGGCGTCGCGAGCGGGTTGCCCGGCCCGGCGATCCGCTGGAGAAACTCTGCCGGCACGGCGCCGTGGATCAGCGCCCCGATCGCGATCCCGACCGCGATGTATGGGAGCGTGTCGCGGAAGAAGGAGAGCGGACCCTCCCCCGCGGCGATCACGCGCTCCTTGTGGCTTCTGTTCGTCGCCGTTGTCCCGCACTCGCTACACCCGCCGGCGTCGGCCGGATTTGAGGTGTCCGAGGGAGTCGCTCCGCCGTCGGTCGCAATCTCGCGACCGCCTGCGGTGATCCGGACGTCCGGCTCTGTTGACTCGATGGAAACGCTGCTACCCTAGCAGAGCGTGAAACAAGATATGGGGCGCAAGAGACCGACCTGGATTTCGTGCCACAGAGCACGTTCTGTTGACTGGTCCGTGTGCGAAAGA